>RFNE01000213.1 GCA_009927375.1 Actinomycetota bacterium
GCGGGGACGAGCGGCTCGACGACGACGTCATGGCGAGGCTTGTAGAAGAACGGGAACGACTGGCGTGCACGACCGGAGGTGTTGGTCACGCGATGCGGGGTGGAGATCAAGCGTCCACCACTCCACAACTCGAGCATGTCGCCGACGTTCAGCACGAGTGCATCGGGCGGGCACTTCGCATCGATCCATTGGTCGTCACGCGTGCGCACCTCGAGACCGCCGACGGGATCGTGCGCGAGGATCGTGAGCACGTTGAAGTCCTTGTGCGGATGGATGCCCCACGTGTCGGGTTGCGGATCGGTGGGCGGGTAGTTCAGCAGCGTCATGTTGGTGAGCGGCTTGTCCATCGCCGACAGGATGCGCTCGGGTTCGATTCCCATCGCCGAGCACAGCGCAACGATCAGCGCGTCGCACACTTTCGTCATCGCGTTCCAGTACGTCATCACTCGGCCGCGCACGTCGGCATCGATGCGTGGCCAGACGTTGGGGCCATACAGGTGACACTCTGCGCGAATCGGATCGTCGATCGACGTTTCGTTGTGCAGCTTCCACGCTTCGTATTGATCGCCCTTGCCTTTGCCGGAGTTCGGCGTGAAGTATCCGAGGGGCACATAGCCGCGGTAGTTGCCTTTGACCACGGTGTCGAGTGCGAGGACCTCGCGAGGCGTGTCGAAGGTGTCGCGCACGGCGTGACGCATGTCCTCGATCGTCGACTCGGGCACGCCGTGGCCCGTGAGGATCGCGAACCCGACGCTCGAGAGCGCGTCGTAGAGCGCATCTGCGGCGCGCTTTACGTCATCGGGCGAGGACGGGTCGACGAGTGGTGCGATGTCCACGATCGGCAGGCCGAGCGACATAGTGCCATTGTGCCACCGTGGTCGTTCCGGGGGTGCGGAAAAGTCCCGCCTATATAGTGGACAGGTCATTTCGGCCACCGTCGTGGCCATCAACCGGGGAGTTGTCCACACATGTCGTTTCCATCCGATCTTGAAATCGCACGCGCCGGCAAGCCGAAGCCGCTGAAGGAAATCGCCGCGATGATGGGCATCGGCGAACAGTTCCTCGAGCCGTACGGCACGCAGCTCGCCAAGATCAGCTTGGACGCGATCGACTCGCTCCAGGGCCGACCGAAGGCCAAGTACGTCGTCGTCACCGCGATCACCCCGACGCCGCTCGGCGAGGGCAAGACCACGACCACCGTCGGTCTCGGTCAGGCGATGAAGCACATCGGCAAGAACGCCGTCATCAGCCTCCGCCAGCCGAGCATGGGTCCGACCTTCGGCATCAAGGGTGGAGCAGCGGGTGGTGGCTACAGCCAGGTCATCCCGATGGAACTCCTCAACTTGCACCTCACCGGTGACTTCCACGCGGTGACCGCTGCACACAACCTGCTGTCGGCGATGGTCGACAACCACCTGCACCAGGGCAACGAGTTGGATCTCGATCTCGACAACATCACCTGGCGTCGCGTGCTCGACGTGAACGACCGTTCGCTGCGCAACATCATCGTCGGTCTCGGCACCAAGGAAGACGGCGTCGTGCGTCAGACGGGCTTCGACATCACCGCGGCCTCCGAAGTGATGGCGATCCTCGCGTTGTCGACCTCGATGGCCGACATGCGCAAGCGTTTCGCTCGCATCGTCGTCGGTTACAACACCAAGGGTCAGCCCGTCACCGCCGAGCAGTTGAGCGCTGCCGGTTCGATGGCCGTCATCATGAAGGACGCGATCAAGCCGAACCTTCTGCAGACCCTCGAGAACACCCCGGTCATCGTGCATGCGGGACCATTCGGCAACATCGCACACGGCAACTCATCCATCATCGGTGACTTGGTCGGCATCCACGGTGGCGACTACCTCATCACCGAGGCCGGCTTCGGTGCAGACATGGGTGCGGAGCGCTTCTTCAACATCAAGTGCCGCGCTTCGGGTCTCGTTCCCGATGCCGCAGTGCTCGTCACCACCGTGCGCGCATTGAAGGCGCACTCGGGCAAGTACAAGATCGTGGCCGGCAAGGCACTCCCACCAGAGCTCCTCGCCGACAACCCGGCCGACGTCGAAGCGGGCGGAGAGAACCTGCGTCAGCAAATCGAGAACGTGAAGGCGCACGGTGTCACGCCAGTCGTGGCGATCAACAGCTTCCCGACCGACCACAAGAGCGAGCACGATGCGATCCGCAAGATCGCCGAGTCCGCTGGTGCTCGCGTCGCGGTGTGCACGCACTTCGCCGACGGTGGCAAGGGTGCGATCGAACTTGCTCGCGCAGTCGAAGAGGCGTGCAACGAGAAGAACAACTTCCACTTCCTGTACAAGTCGGAGGCTTCGCTGAAGGAGAAGATCGAGACCGTCGCCACCACCATCTATGGCGCAGCGAAGGTCGAGTACTCTGCGACCGCCAACAAGCAGTTGAAGAACTACACCGACAACGGCTT
>RFNE01000339.1 GCA_009927375.1 Actinomycetota bacterium
GCACCACTTCCAATATGAGGGATACGAAGTCCTTCCGAACCTCATCCTGTTCGGCCAGCACCTGACGGGGCAGACGAAGAACCTTCGGCTCGGCCAGATGTTCAATGTGGTGCCTCAGTGGCATCCACTGCGTCTTGCAGAGGACTTCGCGATCGCTGACATCGTCACGGGCGGTCGTATGGAGTTCGGTGTCGGCCGTGGCACGGTGCCCCGCGAGGCGTGGAGCCTCGGAACGGTCGTTGCCTCCGGCGACAACGCGATGTCGGCCGAGCACGACCGCATCAATCGCGAGGTGTTCGAAGAGTCGATGGAGATCATCAAGACCGCGTGGGCCAACGAACGATTCTCGTTCCGTGGCAAACACTTCGTGTTCCCACCAGACGACATTCCCGATCGCGGAAGCTACGTGGATGACTTGACGTTGATTCCTCGACCGCTTCGTCCGATCGACGTGTATCAACCAGTCACTTCACCAGAGACCATTGAATATGTGCCGCGAGCGGGCCACAAGGCGGTGTATTGGTTGCAGAACGCCGATTCGCAGCTACAGAAGTGGACTCGATACGCCGAGATTCGCGAGGAGATTGGTCGACCGGTTGCGCCAGGTGAGGATCGATGCCTCGTCATGAACATTCACGTCGCCAAGACTCGTGAGAAGGCGATGATCAAGGGCAAGCCCGGCCACGACGAATTCGCCAACTTCCTCTCGCCGTACGGGCGATTCTCCTCGTACCGCAATCCCGACGGAAGCAAGGTTGCCTTCAACCATTGCCCGACGGTCGAAGAGTCCAACGAGCAGAAGATCCAGATCGTCGGATCCATCGACGATGCGGTCGACACGCTCGGCTTCTGGCGCGACTTGCTGGATCTCAAGCACATCTGCTTCTTCTTCGACTATCCAGGCGTGTCGCGTGAGGAGATGATCGAGCAGATGCATCTCGTCACCGAAGAAGTGCTGCCGAAGCTGGGAGAAAAGGTCGAGCGCCGACCGCTTCCCAATTTGGAACCACTCGTCTGACGGCGACGTTGGGCTGATCGCGCGGAACCCGTGCTCATCACGAACGTCACGACTCCCGATTCCGGGGGAACTGTCGTTGCAGTGCGCATCGACGAGAGTACGGTCAGCGAAGTCGGGAAGGGTCTCGTTCCGCGCGCGGGAGAAGAAGTGGTCGACGGTCGCGGGGGACTGCTCACCGAGTCACTCGTCGAGACGCACGCGCACCTCGACAAGGCGTATCTCGCCGAGGTGATTGCGAATCCGACCGGTGACTTGATGGGGGCGATCACCGCGATGATCGCGAACCGACATCAGATGACCGTCGCCAACACGATCGAGCGCGCGGAGCGAGCGGTGCGCGCAATGGTGCGGCACGGCGTGACGACGATCCGCACGCACGCAGACGTCACCGAAGACAACTTGCTCACCTCGGTCGAGGCACTCCTCGAGGTGCGACGAAGAACGAGCGACATCGTGGATCTGCAAATCGTTGCGCTTCTCGGGTGGCCCCTCGTCGGAAGCGAAGGTGGGATTCACCGTGGCCTTGCTCGCGAGGTGGTTGCGATGGGTGTCGACGTGATCGGCGGGTGTCCTCATCTCGATGTCGATGCACGGGCGGCGAACTCGGTGCTGCTCGAGCTCGCGGGCGAGCTCGGCGTGCCACTGGATCTACACACGGACGAGCACACCGATGCAACGCGCGTGTCGTTGGACGATCTCGCGGCACAAGTGAAGTCGACCGGATTCGATCGGCAGGTCACCGCAAGTCACTGCGTGAGTCTCGGCATGCAGCCCGAAGATGCACAGCGCAAGACTGCAGAGCTGGTCGCCGACGCGGGGATCGGCATCATCTCACTGCCACACACCAATCTCTTCCTACAGGGTCGTGACATGCAGACGGCGATGCCGCGAGGTTTGACCGCGGTGAAAGTGCTGCGCGAGGCGGGTGCCAAGGTCGCGGCGGGAAGCGACAACTTGCAGGACCCGTTCAACCCGATCGGACGGGGTGATCCCCTCGATGCTGCCGGGCTGATGATCCTCGCCGCACACCTCCTTCCGGACGACGCCTTTGCGAGCGTCACGTCGGTTGCGCGAGCCGTCATTGGGGTGGAACCTGCTGGGCCTCGCGTCGGGGCCAAGGCGGATCTGATGGTGAGCCCCGCGACGAGTGTGCGGGAAGTGATTGCGACCGGGGCGCCGCGGACGCTCGTCGTGCGCGGAGGTCGCGTCGTTCATCGAGGATGACGCCTCGCAGTTAACAAAAACCTAAGCCATAGGCGTCTGTCCCCTTCTGGCGAGACCGCATCGTGGACTATTCTGCCTTCGTGGCTGGGGCGTTGTCGTTCAACAATGTGGGCAT
Organism: Actinomycetota bacterium; assembly: GCA_009927375.1. GTDB lineage: Bacteria > Actinomycetota > Acidimicrobiia > Acidimicrobiales > Ilumatobacteraceae > UBA3006. The sequence goes on from RFNE01000339.1 coordinate 2,358, forward strand.
GACGTTCCCTGACGGGACACGAGCCCTTGGTGGTGCGTCCTTCGATGTGAACCCCGGAGAGTTCGTCACCGTGGTGGGGCCGAGCGGATGTGGCAAGTCGACGTTGCTGCGAATCGCCTCCAACCTCGAGACGGCAACCGAGGGTGAGTGCTCGGTCGACCGTGACAGCATCGGCTACGTCTTCCAGGACGCAACCCTCCTGCCGTGGCGCACGGTGTCGAGCAACATCGAGTTGCTCGCCGAGCTGCACGGAATCGACAAGGCCGAGCGAGAACGGCGGGTACGCGGCGTCATCGACCTCGTCGGTCTGAGCGGGTTCGAGGACAAATACCCGAAGCAGCTCTCGGGTGGGATGAAGATGCGCGCGTCGCTCGCGCGTTCGCTCGTCATGAAGCCGCGGGTGTTCCTCTTCGACGAACCCTTCGGCGCACTGGACGAGATCACGCGTGAACGACTGAACGACGAATTGCTGCGGTTGTTCCAGCTGGAAGGTTTCGCGGGGTTGTTCATCACGCACTCGATCTCCGAGGCGGTCTACATGTCGACCAAGGTGCTCGTCATGTCGTCGCGCCCGGGTCGGATCGTCGCGTCGTTCGACGTGCCGTTCGCCTATCCGCGTTCCCACTCGTTGCGCTACGAGCCAGCGTTCGCAGAATTGTGCGGCGAAGTGTCGGCGGCTCTCCGCGGGGCACTCGTATGACCGACCTCAAGGCACAGATCGCCGTCACGCCACCGTCGACTCGGCGTCAGGACGACGCGCCGATCGAGTCGAAGAGCCGCGTTCGCGCGAGCGACATCGTCGGCCCTGCGGTCGTGTTCGTGCTGTTCATCGGGTTCTGGTACGCGCTATCGACCGTGATCCTTCCCGAGCAGAAGCGGTTCCTCCTGCCGGCACCGCACCGTGTCTTGAATGAGGGATTCCTCACGTGGTCGGCAGGCGAGCAACGCGGGCTGTATCCGATCCTGCGCTCGATGTGGAGCTCGATCCAGGTCGCGATCATCGGTCTCGTGATCACGATCGTCATCGGCACCGCTTTGGCGACGGCGATGGCGACGCGCCGGTGGGTCGAGCGCGCGACGTGGCCGTATCTCGTTGCGCTCCAGTCGGCTCCCATCCTCGCCATGACTCCGTTGATTCGAGCCTTGATCGACGGCATTCAGACCAGCGCATCCTGGTGGTCATCTTGATCGCCTTCTTCCCGATCGTGAACAACACCCTGTTCGGTCTCCTGTCAGTCGAGAAGAGCCAGCACGAACTGTTCACGTTGCATGGCGCGAGCAAGTGGACGCGACTCACCAAGTTGCAGTTTCCCGCGGCGATGCCGAACATCTTCGTCGGCCTTCGCATCTCCGCCGGATTGAGCGTGATTGGCGCGGTCGTCGGAGACTTCTACTTCCGCCAGGGTGGGTCGTGGGAATCGGCGCCCAAATCGACATCTATCGGGGTCGCCTCTGGGGTTCTGAGCTCGTCGCCGCCATCATCTTGGCGAGCGCATTCGGTCTTGTCGTGTTCATTGTCTTCGGCTTCATCTCGAAGAAGGCGATAGGCAAATGGCACACGACAACGAGGGGTCAATGATGACCGCCAACCGCAAACCAGCAAGCACAAACCAAACAAAAGGGGAGCACATGAAGAAGAAAGCAGCAGCCATCCTCGGCGTGCTGAGTCTGGTCACTCTTGCCGCATGCGGTGGGGGCGATGACGCAGCAACCGACACGACGGCGGCGGCAGCAGCCACGACGGGCGTCTCGCTCGCCGGGATCTGCCCCGACACCGTCACGTTCCAGACCGACTGGAACCCGGAGTCCGAGCACGGATTCCTCTATCAGCTCGTCGGCGACGGTTATGAAGTGGATGCCGCAGGCGTCCGCGTCACTGGACCGCTCGTGACGTCACAGGGCGACACCGGCGTCAAGGTCCAGGTCCGCTCCGGTGGTCCGGCCGTTGGCTTCCAGTCACCGACGTCGATGATGTATCAGGATCCGGACATCTTCCTCGGATTCGTGAGCACGGACGGCGCCGTTCAGGACTCGGGCGAGTTCCCGACGATGAGCGTTGTCGCACCGTTCAACATCAACCCACAGATCATCATGTGGGACCCGGCCACGTACCCGAACGTCAAGACGATTGCTGACCTGAAGGCAACCGGTGCAAAGGTTCGCTACTTCGGTGGCGCCGCGTACATGGAGTACTTCACGGCCAACGGCATCCTCGACAAGGGTCAGGTTGACGGCACGTACGACGGCTCACCAGCCAACTTCGTTGCCGACGGTGGCAAGGCAGCCCAGCAGGGATTCGCCACCTCCGAGCCGTACTACTACGAGAACGTCCTCACGGACTGGGCCAAGCCGGTCGCGTACCAGACGGTGCACGACGCAGGTTGGACCGCATACGCACAGTCGCTCGGCGGTAAGCCAGAGACGATCACGCAGTACGCGGACTGCTTGAAGCTGCTCGTTCCGATCATCCAGCAGGCACAGGTCGACTACGTCACCAACCCCGCTGAGACGAACGCGTTGATCCTCGACCTCGTCACCCAGTTCAACAACGGCTGGTTGTATGACGCGGGTCAGGCAGACGCAGCGGTTCAGTTGGCACTCGACAACAAGTTGATCGCCAACAGCCCTGACGGCACGCTCGGAAGCTTCGACCTCCAGCGCATCGAGGACTTCATCGGCATCGCGGTTCCGACCTATGAAAAGATCGGCGCCAAGATGAAGGACGGCATCACCGCCGCCGACATCGTGACGAACGAGTTCATCGATCCGACGATCACGTTGCCCTGATCAACTCAGCACTGAACACGAGATGGCCCGGGGGAAACCCCGGGCCATCTTCATTTCTGCGAGGATGGGGTCATGTCGCAGGTGATCGAGATGTTGCGCTTCGACGTCGCACGAGCAGACCATGAACAATGGCTTGACGTCGAACGACGAGTGTGGACTGGCTTCCTGCGGACCGTTCCCGGATTCCTCCGCAAGGAGACGTGGATCGACGACGACGATCCGGATGCAGTCACCGTCGTGATCTGGTGGGAGTCCCTCGCGCATTGGCGAGCTGTCACGGCAGAGCAATGCGCTGCAGTCGACCAAGAGATGGGCGAGTGGTTCAGGCCGTGCACGATGCGCTCGTGGCGCGTCGAGAGGGCGGACTAGCTAGCGACCGAAGTTGAACGTGGCGATCTCGCCGAGAGCGGCGACGAAGTTGGCCACCGCCGATTCGAACATCGTCTTTCCCATCGCCGCGGTGGCGTGCGTGGGGTCACCGATGTGGCCTTCGGGGAAGAAATCGTTCGACAGCCAGCCGAAACTGACCGTGCCGCCGAAGCGCACGAAACGATTGCTGGCGATCTTCTCGGGGACGCGGCGCACGGCCTTCGACATGTCGACGAGGTCGGGCCGCAGGTGCAACATGATGGCCGTTTCGTCCGTCCCGCCGTGGACGCCCATTCCGAGTTCGCTCGCTGCAGATGCACCGCCCTGATCCGGGGGGATGGAGGGGTGCGTCGTGAAGGTCTCGAGACCGTGGTGGAGGCGAAGCTCACGATTGGCCACGTTCAGGAGTGCCGAATTGCCGCCATGCCCATTCAGGAAGACGATCTTGCGCGCATTCGTCTTGGCGATGCTGCGTCCGATGTCGTCGAGGACGGAAAGGAGTGTGGTGGGCGAGAGCCACACCGTGCCGGGAGCCCACGCATGCTCGTTGGACTTGGTGTACGACAGTGTCGGCAGGAGCCACACGTTCAGGTTGGCCGGCGCTGCGGCAACGGCCGCTTCCGCGACGGCCGTCGCGACGACCTCGTCGGTGTTGAGTGGCAGGTGTGGCCCGTGTTGCTCGATAGCACCGAGTGGTTGCACGAAAATCGCCGATGAGGTGATCTGCCGATCGACATCGGGTCCGCGAAGATCTCCGAGTCGTCGGGGCTGCGCCATGACCTCAGCCTACTGCTGTGGGATACTGCAGTGATGGTGCAGTCCGTGTCGCTCGACGCGCGCTTCGATGCAATCGTCGTCGGTGGCGGTCACAACGGCCTCGTGTGTGCGGCATACCTCGCCCAGTCGGGAATGAAGGTGCTCGTCATCGAGGCGCGAAATGAAGTCGGCGGCACCGCAGCCTCCGAGTCGTTCGCCGGAGTCACGGTGAACATTTGCAACTGCGACCATCTCACGTTTCGAACCGCGGGTATCAGTGACGATCTCGGACTCGACCGACACGGTCTCAAGTACCTCGATGTCGATCCGACCCAGCTCGCCACGTCGTGGTCGGACAGGCGAGTGTGGCCGCTCTTCCATGATCTCGATCGCCAACTCGAGGTCGTGCGTCGTTTCTTCCCGAGCGAAGTCGAGGGGTATCGCAACTTCGCCAAGGCGGCGATGCCCGTCGTGGAGCTGATCCTCGAGGCGGGAAGCCAGCCCCCGACTCGCGCCTCTCTGATCGGCAAGGTGCTTGCCAAGCGCGGTCGCGGAGCATCCACCATGTTGAAGTGGAGCAAGATGTCCTCGGCGCAGGTGTTGCGGCAGTTCTTCACGAGCGAGTTGTTGATCGGCCCGTCGCTCGTCACCGGACCGACGGTATGGGGCGTCTCCCCGCACACCCTGGAACGGGTCTCGGTGCTCTCGTGTATGCGATGCGCCACGTCGCCAAGGTTGGTCGTCCGGTCGGTGGCAGTGGAATGGTGCCGACGTCGCTGCGTCGCAGCATCGAATCCAACGGCGGCGTCGTCGCCACATCGACGCGGGTGTCCGGAATTCTCTGCGAGGGCAACGGCGTCCGTGGCGTCGAGCTGAGCGATGGGCGAGTGGTCGAGTCCGCCCTCGTCGTGTCGGCGTGCAATCCGCACGACACGTTCCTCAAGTGGCTGAAGAATCCGCCCGCCTCGGCCCAACCGCTCGTCGAGAAGTGGCGAACCACACCGCACTATGAGGGCTATGAATCGAAGATCGATGCTCGCATCACGCGTCGTCCCGTGTATCGAGATCTCGATGTCGACACCTTGCGCGACCTCGGTGCAGATCCATTGGCGGCGACGATGGTCGTTGCTCCGACGACAGCTGAGTTGCACGAGGGCTTCGAGAAGATCGCCAGGGGTGAGATCCTCGACCGTCCTGCGATGCTCGTCAATCTGCCGTCGATTGCGGACCCCACGATGACCAACGGCGTGGACGAGGTGTTCAGCCTCGAGGCGCTGTTCACTCCGTATTCGTTCCGCGGTGGTTGGGATTCATTGGACGAGCCTCGGCGTTGGCTCGAGCGATACGCAGACCTCGTCGAACCGGGATTCTTGGACTCGATCGCCGAGTGGCGATGCATGACTCCGGCGAGATACGAAAGCGAGTTCTTCCTCCCGCAGGGACATGCCACGAGTTTCGCTGGTGGTCCGCTTGCGGCGTTGTTGAACACGAACCCCGAGCTCACCCGGTATTCGACGCCGATCGATGGTCTCTACTTGACGGGCGCTGCAACATTCCCAG
>RFNE01000311.1 GCA_009927375.1 Actinomycetota bacterium
CGCATCGACAAAGAGACGCTCGAGCCGCGCTTCAAAGTAATCGGTATCGGTCCGTGGTCGGACGAGCCGGGATTCGACGATGCGCTCGCCGACACTCCGATCACTGGTGTCTGCGGTTCGGGAATCATCGAGGTCATCGCCGAGATGTATCTCGACCGGATCATCTCCCAGGACGGTGTCATTCAGGGGTCGCTCGCGGCGAAGACACCGCGCGTCGTCGCCGACGAGCGAACACATTCATATGTGTTGTACGAGCACGGTGACACCCGACTGCTGATCACCCAGAACGACATCCGTGCGATCCAGCTCGCCAAGGCGGCGTTGCGTGCGGGTATCGATCTGCTCGTCGAGCACGCCGGAAACCCGAGCGTCACCGACATTCGTCTCGCGGGAGCGTTCGGAGCGCACATCGATCCCGTGTACGCAATGGTGCTCGGTCTCGTGCCCGATTGTCCCGTGGCGGGAGTTCGTTCGGTTGGCAATGCTGCCGGCGTCGGCGCGGCCAAGGCACTGCTCTCGCTTGCCCAGCGCCGCGAGATGGAGACGGCCGTGCGCAAGGTGACCAAGATCGAGACCGCGACCGAGCCGAGGTTCCAAGAACTCTTCGTCGCCGCCATGGCATTCCCGCACGCGACGGCTGAGGCGCCGAACCTGGCCACGGTCGTCACCCTGCCACCGCGGATCGAGTCTTCGGGTGGTGACGCAAGTCGCGAGGGACGGCGTCGGCGACGCAGTTCGTGACTGTGTGAGAATGGGAAACGCAATGAGGGGTATGAAATGAGCGACCAGGAGCGACATCGCAAGAGCGGCGGGCGAGCGGCCCGTCAGGCGACCCGTAAGTCGGCTGGTGCTCAGCGCGAGGCGTACCTGGTGCGCACGATCAAGCCGTATGAGCTCGCGAGCGAGGAAGTCCTCGCACTCCTCGAGCACAACGCCGACACGATCCTCGAAGAGATCGGTGTGGAGATCCGTGACTATCCGAGCGCGATCGAGCGGTTCAAGAACGCCGGAGCGCATGTCGATGGGACGCGTGTGCGCTTTCCGCGCGGCATGTGTCGGTCGATCGTCCAGGCCAGTGCGCCGCG
>RFNE01000009.1 GCA_009927375.1 Actinomycetota bacterium
GTGACACCTCGACGAGCAGCTGTCCTTCACGCACCGTGTCACCTGGAGCGACCCAGACGCGCACAACCTCGTCGGACTCAGGAGCCTCGACGACGTGCTCCATCTTCATCGACTCAATGACGACAAGTGGGCGACCTGCCGGAACGATTTCACCGACATTCGCGCAGGACAGCACGGTTCCCGTGAGTGGCGACAAGACCGGTTTCGCCGCAGCCGACATGCCTATGAAGGCTACGGATGAATCGGTGTTTCTCCAGCGACGGTCGTCCGATGAAGGAGCCTTCGCGAGCCGTCATAGTCGTTGATCGCGAGGTGTAGCACGCAGCGGTTGTCCCACAGTGCGAGCGTGCCCTCCTCCCAATGCAAACGGCAGGTGAACTCTGGCTTCGTCGCATGTGCGAAGAGGAACGACAACAGTGGCTTGGATTCTTCTTCCGTCATCCCCTCGAATCGCTGTGTATACACGGGATTCACGAACAACGCCTTGCGCTTCGTGATGGGGTGTACGCGCACAACCGGATGCACGACTTCGCGATCCGCAGTTGGGTCGTTGCGCGTCATCACGACAGAGCGACTCACTGCAGCGTTCGGGCCGGGTCCTTTCGTGCCGTGCGGCCAACCCGTCTGCACCGCGGACAGTCCACACAACATCTCCTGCATGCGTGGTGAGAGCGCATCGAACGCCGCGTATTGGCTCGACCACAACGTGTCGCCACCGAATTGTGGAATCTCGCGACCGTAGAGAATCGTCAGACTCGGCGGCTGATCAAGGAAGGAGAAATCACTGTGCCACGTTCCACCGAACGTCGAGATCTTCTTCTCGTCTGCTTCCTTCAACACCGCAATGATGTCGGGATGCTCGTCCAAGTGCTTCACATAGGGAACGCGAAGCACCGCACCAAAGCGTGACGTGACCGCAACTTGATCCTCTGGAGTGAGTCGCTGGTTGCGCAGAAAGACGACCCCGCGCTCCGCGAGCATATTTGCCAGTGCGGTGATCTCACCGTCGGACGCCGCAAGGATGTCGAGATCCTCGACGAAGGATCCGCACGCAGG
>RFNE01000008.1 GCA_009927375.1 Actinomycetota bacterium
CGTCACGCCCACGGTGACCAGTACAAGGCGACGGATTTCAAGGTGCCGGGTCCCGGCACGGTGACGATGACGTACGTGCCCAAGGACGGCAGTGCGCCGATCGAGATGAAGGTCGCCGACTTCAAGGGTTCGGGCGTCGTGATGGGGATGTACAACTTCGACGAGTCCATCCGCAATTTCGCTCGTGCGACGATGAACTACTCGTTGCAGCGCAACTATCCGTTGTTCCTCTCGACGAAGAACACGATCTTGAAGGCCTACGACGGCCGCTTCAAGGACCTCTTCGAGGAAGTGTTCCAGACCGAGTTCAAGGCCAAGTTCGATGCAGCTGGTCTCACCTATGAGCACCGCCTCATCGACGACATGGTCGCTTGCATGTTGCGCTGGGAAGGCGGATACGTCTGGGCGTGCAAGAACTACGACGGTGACGTGCAGAGCGACACGGTCGCCCAGGGCTATGGCTCGCTCGGTCTCATGACGTCGGTGTTGACCACCCCCGATGGTCGCGTGATGGAATCCGAGGCCGCGCACGGCACGGTGACGCGTCACTACCGCGACCACCAGGCCGGCAAGAAGACTTCGACGAACCCAATCGCCTCGATCTTCGCCTGGACGCGAGGACTCGAGCACCGCGGCAAGCTCGACAACACCCCCGAGGTGATCAACTTCGCTCGCACCGTGGAGAAGGTGTGCGTCGAGGCGGTCGAAGGTGGCGAGATGACCAAGGACCTCTCCCTGCTCATCGGCGGCGAGTCCGCCCCGTGGCAGACGACGGAGCAGTTCCTCGAGACCCTCGATCGTCGCCTGCAAATCGCGATGGGCAAGTAGGCACTCGCGATGCGCGCGGTCGTGCTGCGCAGTCACGGTGGACCCGAGGTCCTCGGGATCGAAGAGGTTCGCGCACCAGAGATTGGCCCGGAGGAGATCTTGGTCAAGGTCGCCGCAACTGCGGTCAACCGTGCAGACGTCTTGCATCGCATGGGTCTGTACCCGGATCCGTTCCCTGGCGCACTCGACATCCCGGGAATGGAGTACTCGGGAACGGTCGAAGCCTGTGGTGATCGCGTGCGTAGTTGGCGCGTCGGTGATCACGTGATGGGGATCGTGAG
>RFNE01000321.1 GCA_009927375.1 Actinomycetota bacterium
GAAGGATATCGCGCCAACCGAAGCGACCGCACCTGGCCTAGTTCGTCCAGTCGTCCAAATTGCTGAAGCCGACGAATTGCGCAAGGGTCACGCCGACACCCTCCATCACGTGGTGTCGGACCGCGTCCGAGTGACCCATCGGAGAGGTTCGGGTCGACGACAACGTCACTATGAGTCCCAGGTCCTGCGCAATCAATTTGGAGCGCAGCGCATGGAACGGTTCGGTCACGATGACCACACGTTCCGCTCCACGGGACTTCAACAGGTCTGCCACGCCGACTAATGACTCTCGCGTCGTCGATCCGGTCTCCTCAATCAACAACGAAGACGAGTCGACTCCTCGCTCGTTCAGGTACTTTGCGCCCGATCCACCTTCGGTGAATCGATCACCTGGCTGGTTGCCGCCGGTCGTCACGATGATCGGCGCGACTCCCTGCGTCCAGAGTTCGAACGCGTGATCGAGACGAGCGCTGAATTGGGCCGTCGGACGCCCGTCGTACTGCGCGGCGCCCATGACGACGATGGCATCGACGGACATCGTGTCGTTCGCCTTGCCTGACAACCAGACCTGGACGATGTTCGATGAGACGAGGAGCGTCCCTGCGAGACAGAGACCGACGACTGCGAAGAGCGCGCGACGCATGCGCGTCATCGAGTAGCGCGAGATACAGCCGAACGAATTCGGCGCAACGTCTCTTCGCGTCCAAGCAACTCGATCGGCTCGAACAATGGTGGGCCAACGGTCCGCCCAGTGACGGCGACACGCAACGGCGCCTGCAACTTGCCGAGTTTGATTCCGTGGCGCTCCCCGACGGCTTCGACTGCGATCTTGATCTGGTCTGCGTTCCACTCGATCGACTCGAACGCAGCGGCAATGTCGTTCAGCGTCGTCACTGCAGACTCCCCGGAGAAGGCTTTCGTGAAACTTGCGTCGTCAGTGGGCGATTCCGCAAGGAAAAGGAAATCGACCATCGGCACGACCTCCGCCATCACCGCAACTCTGGTCTGCACCAGAGGCGCCATCGCGCGGAACACGTCGGAGCGATAGCGATCCGCAGGCCACGGAACGTTCGACGACGTGAGGATCGCCTCGGCCTGGGTGATGAACTCCTCGAGGGGCATCAATCGGATGTATTCGCCGTTGAAGGCCTGGAGTTTCTTGATGTCGAAGAACGCAGGTGAATGGTTGACGTCCTCGAGTCGGAAACTTTCAACGATCGTCTCCCATGGGACGATCTCGGTGTCGCCGGCGGGAGCCCAGCCGAGTGTCATCAAATAGTTGCGCATCGCATCGGCGAGGATTCCTTCTTCGCGATACTGCTCGACGGCGACCTTGTCACGTCGCTTGGACAGCTTCTTGCGCTGCTCGTTCACGAGCACCGGCACGTGCGCCCACTGCGGCGGG
>RFNE01000082.1 GCA_009927375.1 Actinomycetota bacterium
CCGCGCGCCAGCAAGGCGAGCAGTTACGCAGGTGAGTTCGTCGCGATTGCGCTCATGATCCAGCAGTTCAACGAGATTGCGGGCTATCTCATCGAGCCACTATTTTCTGACGAGGTGTACCGGCGCGCGTTCGTCGCGCTGAGCACGTCGGAGGGTGACCTGAACGCAGCACTTGCCATCGCCGACCCAGAGGCGCGCGAGGCACTCGAGCGAGCAGCCGTTGCTGACGTGGACGCCAAGCCGGTCTCCGAGGCGATGAACCTCGTCGCTGCTGCCGTGCGGCGCGAACTCGCCCAGCGCACCAGGATCACCGATCCGGCTGCGATCCAGCTGGATCGCGCGGCGCGCCTACGTCTCGAGGATCTCGCTGATCCGCGGTCGGCCGATGACGCATGCTCGGAGTTGCTCGCGTGGCTCGAAGCCGTCGCCACACACGAGGTGGTCGAGTAGTGCGTCATTCGGGGAACGTCGATTCGGGTCCCGATGCCGTCCGCATGTATCTGAATGAATCGGTCAGGTCGACCTGCTCACTGCGGACGACGAGCGTCGACTCGGCAAGGCGATCAAGGATGGCCTCGCCGCGCAGGCCCAGTTGGATGCCGAAGGCTCATCGCTCGGGCTGCGCGAGCGCCGCGCATTGCAGCGCGTGGTGAACGAGGGAGTGAAGGCGAAGGATCACATGGTGCGGGCGAACCTGCGTCTCGTCGTGTCGATCGCACGTCGCTACGACCGCAAGGAACTGCACCTCGCCGATCTCATCCAAGAGGGCAACATCGGCCTCATGCACGCAGCCGACAAGTACGACTTCGAGAAGGGCTTCAAGTTCTCCACGTATGCCACGTGGTGGATTCGCCAAGCGATGACGCGAGCGATGGCCGACCAGGGTCGCAACATCCGCATCCCCGGTCACATGATGGAGGTCGTCAATCGTGTGAACCGCGTCGAGCGGGAACTGGCGACCCAACTGGAGCGCGATCCGTCACCAGAGGAAGTCGCAGAGCGTGCGGGACTGAGCGTGGAGAAGCTGCTCGAGGTGATGCAGATTGCGGTGACGACGACGAGTCTCGATGCGCCGGTCGGTGCAGACACGGACGACCTCACCGTCGGAGACACCATCGCCGATGACAACTCGGCAAATGACCCCAGTCAACTCACCGAGCGGCGCCAGCTTGCGCTCGCGGTCGAGCAGACTTTGAACGACCTTCCCGAGCGTGATCAGGAGATCGTGGCGATGCGCTTCGGCATCGGCAAGTACACCGGCCAGCAGTACACGCTCGAGGACGTCGCAAAGAAGATGAACGTGACGCGCGAGCGCGTGCGTCAGATCGAGCAGAAGACGCTCGCGAGGCTGCGTCATCCTCACAACAGCGCCAACCTGCGCGGTTTTCTGGACAGCAACTAGCCTGACCCATGACATCGGCGGCCCCTGCGCGACGCAAGGCGACCGACTGGAAGGTCGTCACGGTCACTGCCGAGGGTCGTCAGGGATCCAAGCCCGACCACCTCGTCGCCGAGGAGCCGATGGAGATCCGCGCGGAGGCGCCGCGAACCGAGCCGCAGCAGATCTCGGTCACCATGCGCACCCCAGGCCACGACTTCGAGCTCGCGGTCGGGTTCCTGTTCACCGAGGGGATCATCACGTCGCCGTCAGACGTGCGCACCGTCAA
>RFNE01000007.1 GCA_009927375.1 Actinomycetota bacterium
CTGTCTGCCAACGGGTGGAACTCGTCGAATGCGTCGATCTCACCTGGGCAGATCATCAACATCCCGGCCTCGGGATCCTGAGTCGCGCTCAGCGCGCAGTGTTGCGTCGTCGACGAGCGTGACGCTCGAGGCGAGTTCGATCAACTCGTCCAACAGGCGTGAGTACGACAGTCCGCTTGCCTGCCACAACTTGGGATACATCGAGATCGGCGTGAAGCCGGGGATCGTGTTGATCTCGTTGCACAGGAACCCGCGTCCGCCTTCTTCGTAGAAGAAGTCGACACGTGCCATGCCCTCGGCACGCAGGGTGTGGAACACCACGAGCGCGAGTTTCTGCACGGCAGTTGCCTCATCCGGACTCAGCCGTGCGGGGACGATGAGCTGCGCGCCATCACCGAGGTATTTGTCCTCGTAGTCGTAGAACTCGCGGCTCGGCACGATCTCTCCGGGCACGGACGCCTTGGCCTCGAGATTGCCGAGAACGGCGACCTCGATCTCGCGACCGGTCACCGACTCTTCGAACACGACCCACTCGTCGTAGGTGAGCGCTGCATCGACGGCGCGGCGGAGTTCGTCAGCGTTCTTCGCTTTGGAAATGCCGACGGAAGAACCCATGTTGGCCGGCTTCACGAAGAGTGGAAAGCCGAGATCGTTGGCGATTGAACGCAACGCGGCGTCGGTGATGTGCGACTCGCGCAGCGTGCGGAACTCGGGCTGCTGGATGCCATTCGCGGCGAGCACCTGCTTGGCGACACCCTTGTCCATCGAGACCGCGCTGCCGAGCACGCCCGTGCCGACGTACGGAATGTTGGCAAGTTCGAGGACTCCCTGAATGGTGCCGTCCTCGCCGAGTGGACCATGGAGGAGCGGGAACACGACCGTGCGTTCTTCGCTACGCACCTGCGCGACGATCGGCGTGATCGACGTGGGCTCACCGACGGCTTCGAGACGGTCGGGGACGTGGGTTGGACCTTTCGCCAGTGCCGCCATCGCGTCGGTGGCGAGCATCCATGCACCGCTTCGCGTGATGCCGACCGCGGTGACTCGATACTTGTCGGCATCGAGTGCGCGCAACACGTGTGCAGCAGTTACGCAACTCACGTCGTGTTCTGCGGATTCGCCACCGAACAACACGATGACGTGGGTGCGCGTGGGCGCTTGAGTCATTGCAAACAGGGTAATCGGTAGTCTCTATGCATGCGCTTCATGGCCGCAGACGTGGCGAACGCAACGGGTGGCAAGGTTGTTGGCCAGAACGCTCACCTCGACGGAGTGTCCTTCGATTCGCGCACGCTTCGACCAGGACAGTTGTTCGTACCGATCGTCGCCGAGCGCGACGGTCACGACTTCATCGATGATGCAGTCGCTCGCGGGCAGGTGCGTATCTCACGGCACGTGAACCGCAGGGTCGTCGCACCGCAATTGTCGTCGCCGACACGCTTGCCGCACTGATGGAGCTCGGTAAGTTCGGCCGCTCACGCCTTGATGCGACGACCAACGGTCGCGTGGTCGGCATCACGGGATCGGTCGGCAAGACGTCGACCAAGGACTTCGCCCACGCCGCACTCTCGGCATCGTTGCGCACCGCATCGAGCGACAAGTCGTTCAACAA
>RFNE01000006.1 GCA_009927375.1 Actinomycetota bacterium
CCGTTCCCCCGCCATCGCGGCGGAACTTCGTCGCGGCATCGGTCGACAGCGACCCATCGTTGAAGGTGTCTCCACCTGCAGAGAGATCCGCACCGGCACAGAATCCTCGGCCCGCACCGGTGACGATCACGACGCGCACGTCGTCGTCTGCGTCCGCCTTGTCGAACGCCGCGATGAGTTCCTTCATCATCACGCCGGTGAAGGCATTCAACTTGTCTGGTCGGTTGAGCGTGATGGTCGCGATGTGGTCGGCGACCGAATAGTCGATCTCGGTGAACGTCATGGGCAAACCCTAGGGCGTGAGCGATGGATGACTAGACGTCGAGGAAGCGCGACGCCGCAATCGCAGAACCGACCGCACCGACGACCGCGCCGACGACGAGCAGGAGCACCATCACCGTCGAGAGATAACTCGAGGGAACGACGAGCGAGGAGATGCCCGTGCCGGGCTTGAAGCCTGCGACGCCGTTGTTCCAGGCCGAGTTCAACACCCACAGTCCCCCGCACGACACGATCGCGCCGAGCAGTCCCTGAAGCAGACCTTCGAGCATGAACGGGATGCGGATGAACCAGTTCGTTGCACCGACGAGCTTCATCACCTCGATCTCGCGGCGACGGCGAACATCGCGGTGCGAATCGTGTTCCAGATGAGTCCGACGGCAACGACGAGAAGCACGAGTGACATCACGAGGGTGACGGTGCGCACGAAGCGAGACAGCGTGGAGATGACTTGGAACTCATCCTCGGCAAGTGCAACGTCCTCGACGCCCGGGAGCGAGCGATACTGCTCGGAAGCGACCGCACGAGCGCGGGATCATCGGTGAGCGGCACGACCTTGTATTGCGACGGGATGTTCTCCGGCGTCAGCAGGCTGAGCGTGACGGGATCGCCGGCAAAGATGCGCTTGGCTTCTTCATACGTCTGCACCTTGTCGAGATACTGCAGCTTCTCGACGTCGATGATCGTCGGCGCGGACTTGATGGTGTCGCCGATCAGGGCGATCTGCTCGGGTCGCATCGCTGCGCACGAAGACGATCATCTCGACGTCCCCTCGCCACTGTACGAGCAGGTTGTCGAAGGCACGTTGAATCAACAGCGTCGTGCCGACGAGGAGCAAGGCGATCGCCGACGTGAGGATCGCAGCTGCGGTCAATGTGAGGTTGCGACGGAAGCTCGCCCACATCTCGCGGAAGGCGTACGTGATGCGCGCGATCATTCGTACACCCCGCGCTCCTGGTCGCGCACGATGACGCCGCGATCGAGCTGGATCACGCGGCGACGCATTGCGTTCACGACGCGATGGTCGTGCGTGGCCATCACCACGGTCGTGCCGGTCTGGTTGATCTCGTCCAACAGCCCCATGATTCCCTCACCCGTTGCGGGGTCGAGGTTTCCGGTTGGCTCGTCGGCGAGCAGGATGAGCGGACGGTTGACGAACGCGCGCGCGATGGAGACGCGCTGCTGTTCACCACCCGAGAGTTGGTTGGGAAAGCGATCTTCCTTGCC
>RFNE01000005.1 GCA_009927375.1 Actinomycetota bacterium
TCGTTCACGCCCGAGTCTCCGCGTGCGGACAGCTGCGCTTCGGCCGCCATCACGGTGGTATCCAAGCTCGACAACTTGGCGCGAAGCGAGCGCTCGGTCTCTTCACCCGCAAGTTTGTCGCTCGCCAAGTTCGTGAGTCGCGACTGGAAGCTCGCGATCTCGCGACCGGCGAGATACGTCTGCAGTGCACGCATCTCGGAGATCAATGCGCCGTGACGACGCGCGGCATCTGCCTGACGCTCGAGTGGCTTCAAGTTCCTGCGCACCTCGCGCAACAGGTCTTGTGCGCGCAACAGGTTGGCCTCGGTGCCCTCGAGACGACGCTCGGCCTTCTCCTTGCGCTTGCGGTGCTTCAACACACCCGCTGCTTCTTCGATGATCGCGCGACGATCTTCGGGTGAGTTGCTCAACACTTCGTCGATGCGACCCTGACCGATGATGACGTGCTGCTGACGACCGACGCCGGCATCCGAGAGCAACTCCTGCACGTCGAGGAGTCGGCACTCCACCCGTTGATCGCATACTCGCTCTCGCCGGAGCGGAAGAGCGTGCGGCTGACGGTGACCTCGGAGAAATCGATCGGGAGGAGTCCCTGAGAGTTGTCGATGGTGAGCATCACCTCGGCACGACCGAGGGCGGGGCGACGGGCGGTGCCGTTGAAGATGACGTCGTCCATCTTCTGGCTGCGCACGGCCTTCGGGGCCTGCGCGCCGAGCACCCAGGCGATCGCATCCACGACGTTGGACTTGCCCGAGCCGTTGGGGCCGACCACCACGGTCACGCCGGGCTCGAGCTCCATCGTGGTGGAGTCGGCGAAGGACTTGAAGCCCTTGAGGGTCAGGGATTTGAGGAACACGTCAGACAGCGAGAGTAGTTGATGTGTCGGGACCCCCCGACATTGACTCCGGTGTCATCTCAGCGCTGGCAGACCCCGCAGTAACAGGTGGTGCGACCGGCAAGCGTCGTGCGCGAGATGCGCGCGCGGCGACAGGTGAGACACGATTCACCGGCCCGTCCATACACACGATGCTCGAGTTGGAACCACCCCTCGTTCCCCTCGATATCGACGTACTGGGTGTCGGTCAGCGTGCTGCCACCCGCCTCGACGGCGCGCTCGAGCACCGCCACGATCGAGGTGTGCAGCCGCTCGACGGTCGCACGTCG
>RFNE01000212.1 GCA_009927375.1 Actinomycetota bacterium
GGATAGAACTTGCCGGTCTCGAATGCCGGCCAGCGCTTGCGCACCTCTTCGGGGCTCAAGACTTCGTAGGGAATCCCGAACTGATCCCACAACTCGCGCTGACGCACGCCGTCGTACCCCTCGGTCAAGAACACGAGGTATCCGGTCTTCACGAACTTGGCCATGCCATCGGGGTCCTCGACGCCGACGAAGTCCGACCAGTTGTACCAATACTGAGCGGCCTCCCAGGCCATCAAGATGGTGTTGAAGTTCGAATAGGTGAAGCGAATGATCGCCGACGATGCGCTGGTCGAGCCTGCACCGGGCGCACCACCCTTGTCGATGACGACGACCTTGCGGCCGTTCTTGGACAGCTCAAGGGCGATCGACGCACCCATCACGCCGCCACCGATGATGACGACGTCGGTCGAGGAAGGAATCTGGCTCACTTGTCACCGTCCAGGATCGCTTGGGCCCACTTGGCGGTGTCGGCCACGTTGTTGAAGGTGAACGAGTGGATGCCCTGGATGCGCAGCGACTGCGCATCGCGAGCGAGGTCGTTCAACAACTTGGTCGGGTCGTAACCGCCCGGAGCGAACATGCGCGTGATCGTCGACTTGTTCTTCGACAAATAGCGCATCGACTGACCGATGCCGAGGCGCATGCCCATCGTCATCAACTTCGCACGATCGACGACGCCCGGAAGTCCGAGGTTGATCGGCGCGGTGAAGCCCGCTGCGCGCTCTTCCTTCAGCCACGAGCGAATCTTTGCGGCATCGAAGCACATCTGGTCGAGGCGAGTGGCTTGATGCCCTTCGACTCGATCAACTTCTGCTTCTCGTGGATGGCCTCGTGCAGATCCTTGTTCGAAATCGTCGCGTGACCGTCCGGGTATGCACCGAAGGCGAGCGTCTCGATGCCGGGGTTGGCGTCCAAGAAGTCGCGCATGAACGGCAGTGCGTACTGATAGTGCGGCGGGGTTTCCGCATCACCGCCGATGATGAACACTTCCTTGATGCCTTGTGCGCGCACCCACTCGGCGAGCTTGGCTGCGTGCTCTGGACCTTCGACGAGGCGCGCGGCAAAGTGTGGAACGGCGTTGTGTCCCTTGGCGACCAGCTGCTCACACAACTGCTGCGTGGTCGCGATGCCCTTGACCGGAGAGCACGTCACCGACACCGGTGCGCCGTGCGGCAGATCGGCGATCGCTTGATCGAGCGACTTGAGCGGGATGAGCTCGTAGCGCATGTGCGCGACGAGCTCGCGTGCCTCTGGCGAGTACGAGGCCTTGCTGGATCCGAAAATGGAAGTTAAGAGGCTCATGGGTGTTCTCCGTTCAGTGTCGTGGGGGTCGCATCAGCCGAACGTATCGGGCAGTTCAGCCTTGCGCTTGGTGATGTAGTCCTGCAACTCCGCGTCGATCGCGTCGTCCAGTGGCGGTGGTTGATAGGCCGCGAGACGCTCCTTCCACAGCCGATTCGCACGCGTCGCGGCGTCCTGGCTGCCGTCCTCCACCCACTGCTCGTAGCTGTTGTTGTCTGCGGTGTCGGATCGATAAACGCGGTCTCGAAGTTCGTGAGCGTGTGCGCGGTGCCGAGGAAGTGCTGACCCGGATCGTTCTCGTGGAACGCGCTCATCGCCTGGCCGTTGTCCGAGGCATCCAGACCCTTGCCGAACGTCATCATCATGCCGAGCTGGTCGCAGTCCAAATGAACTTCTCGTACCCGATCGCCAGTCCGCCTTCGAGCCAACCGGCCGAATGCAGCACGAAGTTGGTGCCCGCCATGATCGTCGGGATCAACGTCGCCGCACTTTCATAGGCTGCCTGAGCATCGGGCAGCTTGGATGCGCACAAGATCCACCCGAGCGGAATGGAACACCCAACCTGCGCGCGAGCGCCGCGACGGTGTACAGCACCATCGCGGGCTCTGGCGTGCCGAACGTCGGTGCCCCGGTCAGCATCGACATCGAACTTGCAAACGAACCGAAGATCACCGGTGCACCTGGACGCACCAACTGACAGAACGCCATGCCGACGAGTGACTCAGCGAGCGTCTGAGCGACCACACCCGCAGACGTCGTCGGCGCCATGGCACCGGCGAGGATGAACGGCGTGATGATGCAGGCCTGATTGTTCTCCGCGTACACCTCGGCAGAGGCGAGCATCGTGGCGTCCCACACC
>RFNE01000027.1 GCA_009927375.1 Actinomycetota bacterium
CGCAGGATCTGGGAGAGGATCACACCCGAGTTGCCACGAGCGCCCATCAGCGAGCCGTGGCTGATCGCGTCACAGGTCGGCACGATCTCCGGGGCCGCCGCATCGAGCTCCTTGACGACCGCGTCCAGGGTGCGCGACATGTTCGTGCCGGTGTCCCCGTCGGGCACGGGATAGACGTTCAGCCGGTTGATGCCCTCGGCGTGGCGCTTCATGGTGTCACGGAAGGTGACGACCGTCGCGCGCAGGGCCTCGGCCCCGAACTGCTCCATTTCGGGCATTCGTCAAGGTTACTGAACCCCGTCAGACGGGCTGAATCAAGCCCCCAGATGACCGCCATCACCTTGATAGATATGAACCCCTAGAGAAATCTGGATGCGAAATCGGTGAGTAAGGTCTGTCAAGATTTCTCTACCGAACACTCGCGGAGGTGGCAGATGCAAGGAGTGGTCAAAGCCTTTGACCCGGCAAGCGGAGACGGCGTCGTCATGTGCGACACCGATCTCAAGGACTACGAGCTCGCCCCGAACGCCCTCGAAGGATCGCTCTTTCGCATGCTTCGCCAAGGCCAGCGCGTCGTGTTCGCCCTCGACTCACTCGGTCGCGCCACCACCATTCGCCTCGGCTCCGAGCGCGACATGGGTACTCCCGGTTACTGAGCACTCGCCATGGCCGGCTCGTCGAACAACCCCGCACTCACGAAGTGGGTTGCCGACTGGGCCGCCATCTTGCAACCGAACGACATCTACTGGTGCGACGGCTCGCAAGCCGAATATGACGCACTGTGCGCACAACTCGTCGCAGCCGGCACCTTCACCAAGCTGAACGACGCCAAGCGCCCGAACTCCTACTGGGCACACTCCGATCCGGGCGACGTCGCCCGCGTCGAGGACCGCACCTTCATCTGTTCGGAGAACGCCGTCGACGCCGGCCCGAACAACAACTGGCGCGCACCACACGAGATGCGCACCGAACTCACGAACCTCTATCAGGGTGCGATGCGCGGCCGCACGATGTACGTCGTTCCCTTCTCGATGGGCCCACTCGGTTCCCCGATCGCCCACATCGGCGTGCAGCTCACCGACTCCGCCTACGTCGCCGTCTCGATGCGCATCATGACCCGCATGGGCCAAGGCGCACTCGACGTCCTCGGCAACAACCAGTGGGTGCCCTGCGTGCACTCCGTCGGCGCACCACTCGCAAACGGCCAAGCCGACTCCCGTGGCCGTGTAACCCCGACAACAAATACATCGTGCACTTCCCCGAGACCCGCGAGATCTGGAGCTACGGCTCCGGCTACGGCGGCAACGCACTGCTCGGCAAGAAGTGCTTCGCCTGCGCATCGCCTCGGTGATGGCCCGCGACAACGGCTGGCTCGCCGAACACATGTTGATCCTGAAGCTCACCAACCCACAGGGCGAGTTCAAGTACATCGCAGCCGCCTTCCCGTCTGCCTGTGGCAAGACCAACCTCGCCATGCTCGTTCCCACCCTCCCGGGCTGGAA
>RFNE01000184.1 GCA_009927375.1 Actinomycetota bacterium
TTCAATTCGAAACCCACTCCGAAGCGAAGGATCCGACCAGAGAGTTCATCCGCGCCGAACGAACGCTCTCGTCGTGCGAGTTCGATCGTCTCGGGCCTCAACAAGCGAACGCCGTCGAGCTCTCCGCCGTTCACGAGCATCGCGTACAACCGTGACATCGCATGCGCAGACGCGACGCCGCCGCCACCGGGGAGCTCTGCGCGCGAGAGCTCCGGCGTGCCAGCTTTGTCCGTCGGGATGAGCCCATAGACGAAGGCCAGACGTGGGTCCACGTCGTTCCCCATGAGCGCGGTGTAGTTGTAGTCGTCCGCGCGAACGGTCTTGGCGATTCGCGGGATCACCGACTCGGGTGCGCCGATGTGCAGGTCGAGTCCGAGTGGACCAGCGATCTCCTCGCGCACGAACGTGCCGATGCTGCGTCCATCGGTGCGGCGCACGATCTCGCTCGCGATCCAGCCGTACGTGAGTGCGTGGTACGTCGGCGAGCCGACCTTGACGAACGGAACCTGTTCAGCGGTGTACCGGGCCATGAGTACCGGATCAAGAATCTCCTCGAAGGTGATCGGACGCTCGACTCCCGGCACGCCCGCGACGTGAGCAAGCGCATCCCCGACGGTCACATGACCCTTCCCGCCCGTGGCGAACTCTGGCCACACCGAATCGATCCTGGCCTCGAGATCGACGAGACCTCGCTCGACGCACATCATCACCGCCACCGCACAGATGCCCTTGGTGCCGGACGCGATGACGCACACGGTGTCAGAGACCCATGACGAGCCATCCCACTTCACTCCACCCCATAGGTCGACGACCTGGCGGCCATTCACGGTGGCGGCGAACGACGCGCCGTGCTTGTCGCCGGAGTGATATTTGTCGAAGACCTTGGCGACGGGCTCGAAGCCAGGAGCGACGAGGCGTTCGCGGCTCATGCCATCGAACGTGCGATGGAGGGCGTCGCCGTGATCAAACGGCGCGTGTAGTCCTCGTGTGGAGACCCGATCACGCTCTCTGCCGATCCCAGCTCCACGATGCGACCCTGTGACATCACCGCGACTTCATCCGCAATCGAGCGGACGAGTGGCAGGTTGTGCGTGACGAACAGCATCGCCAGTCCGAGGCTCTTGCGCAGCTCACCGAGCAGATCCACGATCGCAGCCTGCACGAGCACGTCGAGCGCGCTCGTCACCTCGTCACACACCAAGACGTCCGGCTTGCTGACGAGTGCGCGAGCGATCGCGACGCGCTGACGCTCACCACCGGAGAGTTGGTCGGGATACTTGCCGGAATACGACGCCGGCAAGTTGACCTTGTCGAGCACATCGAGGATCGCCTTGTCCGCTTCCTCGCGCGATGAACCGGCGATCAACAGCGGTCGCACGATCAGATCACCGACGGTGCGGCGCGGGTTGAGCGATCCATACGGATTCTGGAACACGTACTGGATGCCGAGGCGTTGCGCCATGGTGCGCTTGCGCGAGGTGAGGCCGAGAGGCTCGCCCTTGAAGGTGATCTCTCCATCCCACTCGCGATGCAATCCACCGATCGCGCGGAACGGTCGTCTTGCCCGAGCCCGATTCGCCCACGAGAGCGAGGCACTCCCCCTTGCGGATCGTGAGCGTCACGTCGTGCACGACGACGTTGCCCGAGTACGC
>RFNE01000004.1 GCA_009927375.1 Actinomycetota bacterium
AGGCCCCGCTCGAAGCGGGGCCTCTCAACCGAGAATCCTGCGGATGGGGGACCCGCCTGATGGATTCTGCTCGGGTGGACCATGGGGGTGGTCTCACCTCGATATGTCTCTATCTTTGCCCACCCCTGCCCCATCATCCAAGGCGAGAGGCGTGATAGAGGCCATCTAAATCCGAGATACCGTGTCCCCATGGAAGTCCGCCACCTGGCCAGCCTGATCGCGATCGCCGACCACGGGTCGTTTTCAGCCGCCGCCCGCGCCCTTGGCACGGTGCAGAGCAACGTCTCGGCACACATCGCCCGACTCGAGAAAGGAACTCGGCGCGACGCTGGTCGACCGACCGACCGGCAAGCTCACCGAAGAGGGCGCGGTCGTCGTCGAACGCGGTCGACGGATCATCCACGAACTGCAGGACATCGAAGCGGACATCCACTCCGACGACGTCGCGATCGAGGGCGAGACGCGCCTCGGCTGCATCGGCACCACGGGACGCTGGCTGATGCCGCGACTGCTCGGCGGTCTCGCCAAGCAGCACCCGGCATCCACGCCACCATCCATGAGGGCAGCACCTCGACGCTGGTGCCACGGTTGATCGACGGTCAGCTCGATGCGGCGATCGTGCACTTCCCCGTCGATGCTCCGGAACTGCAACTCGAGCCGCTGTTCTCCGAAGAGTTGATCCTCCTCGTGCACACCGATCACGAGTGGTCGAAGTTGACGACGATTTCACTCACCGAACTCGCCACCCAACCGATCCTGCTCGCGCCACGCTCGACCGCGCTGCGCCGCATCATCGACCGTGCCGCAGGCAACCAGCGCGTGGCACTAACCGCACTCGCCGAGATCGACGGCGTGCGACTGCTCGCCTCACTCGCCTTCGATGGATTCGGCCCCGCGATCGTTCCCGCAACCGCGGTCCCCGATTGGCTCACGGGACAGTTCGTACGTGTGGCGATTCCGGAACTGCCCAAGCGTGCGGTCGGTTGGGCGACGCGTCGTCGTCCACTGCCGAACAAACCAACGCGAGCAACCTTCGACGTTCTCCGCGCCACGATCGCCCGCGTGGGCGACCGTCAGCCCGGCATCACGACGAACATGAGCCCGCTGACCAAGTAATCGACAGCGTCTAACCTGTGGTCGTGACGACGAACGCCACCACGATCGGTGTCCAGCTCCAGCACCAGGTCAAGGGTGCCGCCACCAGCGAAGTCCGTTTCCTCGCCGAGTGTGAACGCCACGTCGTGTGGGTCGACGTCGACCCGAGCGTGCACAAGGGAGCCCTGTCGGCCGAAGCATCGGGGGTGATCGCTCACGCCGCGGCAACGGCGCTGAACCAGCGGCTCCCCCTCGTGATGTCGATCGCCTCGTCTGGTGCAGACATCCTCGGCGGCATCGCCGC
>RFNE01000032.1 GCA_009927375.1 Actinomycetota bacterium
GAATGCGAAAATCGAACGTGCGGCCCTCGCTTCCGACCACCGGTGCGGAGCACCCGTCAGTCGTCCAGTCGAGTTCGGGGTGGCTCCGCGCGAGGGTCGATCGCTGGCGAGCGAAGGTGTTCAGGTCGAGGTCGAAGGCGATCCGTGCGACGAGAGCCCTCGTGTCCGAGTCATTGTTCGAGGGGGCGGCCAGAATGCTCGCGGCCGCGACGAGCACTGCGAGGACAGCGCCCATGTGAATACTCCGATCGCCGTCACGTGTGACGGCGAGTGATGTGTGTGCGAAACGGTCCCGAAGGACTACTTGTTGCGAATCGCCTTCAACACATTGGCCATCTCGATCGCTCCAATGGCGGCCTCTTCTCCCTTGTTCCCCGAGTCGGGGCCGGAGCGCGCGACGGCCTGCTCGATGTTTCGACCGTCAGCACCGAAAAGCCGATGGGGATTCCGCTGTCGACCTGGATGCGGGCAATCTCGTTCGAGCATGGCCCAGCCACGTATTCGAAGTGAGCGGTCTCGCCACGGATGACGGCACCGAGGGCGATGAGGGCGTCGTAGCGACCCGTCGTTGCCATCGTGCGGATCGCGACCGGGATCTCGAACGCACCCGGCACCCATGCCACGTCCACGTTGTGGTCTGCGACGCCGCAGGCAGTGAGTCCTCGGCGGGCGCCGTCGAGCAGTGCGGTGACGATGAACTCGTTGAACCTCGAACACACGATGCCGACGCGCATGGACGGCCTGTGGCTTCCTTCGAAGGTGGTCATTGCTGTGGTCCTTTCGCGGTGATATCGGATTGGTCGAACACGTGGCCCATGCGGTCGCGCTTGGTTTGCAGGTACGCGGCGTTCTCTGGTGTCGGCTCAATCGACAGCGGGACGCGCTCGACGATCGACAGTCCGTAGCCGGCGATGCCGCCGTACTTCGCCGGATTGTTCGTCATCAATCGCAGTTCCTTGGCGCCGAGGTCGGCGAGGATCTGTGCACCGATGCCGTACTCGCGGCTGTCGACGGGAAGGCCGAGCTTGGTGTTGGCATCGACCGTGTCGTAACCCTCGTCCTGCAGTGAGTAGGCGCGGATCTTGTGGGCGATGCCGATGCCACGACCTTCATGACCGCGCAGGTAGACGACGACGCCGCGACCCTCTTCCTCGATCTGGCGCATCGCCGAGGCGAGCTGTGGTCCGCAGTCACAGCGACGACTGCCGAAGACGTCGCCCGTCAGGCATTCGCTATGCACACGCGTGAGTACGGGGGTGCCGTCTGCGACGTTGCCCTTGACGAAGGCGAGGTGCTCGATCCCGTCGATCGTGCTGCGATACGCGACGCAGGTGAACCCACCCCACTCGGTCGGCACGTTCGCTTCGCCCATGCGCTCGACGAGTCGTTCGTGTGTGCGGCGGTAGTCGATGAGATCGGCGATCGAGGAGAGAAGCAGATTGTGTTGCTTGGCGAACACGCGCAACTCGGGGAGTCGCGCCATGGTCCCGTCATCGTTCTGAATCTCGCAAATGATTCCCGCCGGTTCGCATCCCGCCATCCGCGCGAGATCGACTGCGGCTTCGGTGTGACCGGCGCGCTTCAGCACACCACCTTCGCGGGCACGCAACGGAAAGATGTGTCCGGGACGGGCGAACGCGAGTGCGTCACGGTTGGGTCGGCGAGTGCGCGCAACGTCGCGGCGCGATCGGCAGCGGAGATCCCGGTCGTGGTTCCCTCGAGGAGGTCGACCGACACCGTGAAGGCGGTGCGATGGCTCTCGGTGTTGTGG
>RFNE01000104.1 GCA_009927375.1 Actinomycetota bacterium
TGATTACGCGCACCTGCCGCGGGAGATCGAGACCGTCCTGCGCGGCGCTCGTGATTCGTCCGACACGTGGAGCCGGATCGTCGCGGTCTTCCAGCCGAATCGCTACAACCGGATGAACACGATGTCGCCTGAGTACCGCGATGCTTTCGTGGGTGCGGACGTCGTCGTGGTGACGGAGATCTACCCCTCGGGTACAGCGCCCATCCCAGGCGTAACTGGCAAACTTGTCGTCGATGCAATTCGTGCGGCACATCCGAACGCACGCGTGGAATGGGTCCCGACTCGTGGGGATCTCGTGAACTTCCTCGCGGGCGAACTTCGCGAGGGTGACCTGTGCATCTCCATGGGGTGCGGAGACATCGAGTCCCTGCCCGATGAGGTGATTGCCGCTCGAGCTCGATCATGAGTGGTAACTCGCGCGCCAAGCGCGCAACCAGTGTGGAGATCGAGGAGTTTTCGCGACTCCTTGGGGGACTTGCTCAACCCCAGATGCCGCTCGCGCCGTTGACCACCTATCGGGTAGGCGGACGCGCGGCCGTTGGAGTGAACGTCGAGTCGATGGACGACCTCGTGCGCGTGAGTGAAGCACTTCGACAGGTGCCGATCCCGATGCTCGTCGTCGGTCGGGGAAGCAACATGCTCGTTGCCGACGACGGATTTGCCGGTGTCGCGATCGTGATGTCGAAGTTCACCGATTACCTCGATCTGCCGGATCACGAGGAGGGTGCCGAACCGATCGCGTTGTTTGGTGGGGCGGTGTCGCTCCCCGTTGCTGCGCGACAGAGCGTCGCACGCGGGCTATCGGGTTTCGAATGGGCGGTCGGGGTGCCCGGGTCGATCGGCGGTGCGGTGCGGATGAATGCCGGAGGTCATGGATCCGACATGGCCTCGTCACTGCGACTCGTACGACTCTTTCACCTCACGACCGGGGACGAGGTCGTCGTCGCGGCAGAACATTTGGGTTTGCGCTTCCGCGGCTCGGCGCTCGCAGACCATCACGTGGTGCTGAGCGCGACGGTGGAGTTGTCGTGGGCTTCCGATCAGGCAGCGAGCGAAGCGCAGCTCGCCGAGATCGTGCGGTGGCGACGCGAGCACCAACCCGGTGGACAGAACGCAGGTTCCGTGTTCGTGAACCCGGTTCCGGGTGAGGTGTCCGCGGGCGCACTGATCGACGAGCAGGGACTACGCGGATTGCGAATTGGAACTGCGGAGGTGTCGACCAAGCACGCCAACTTCATCCAGGCCGACGACGCGGGGAGTGCTCTCGATGTCGTGCGGGTGAT
Source organism: Actinomycetota bacterium (assembly GCA_009927375.1). Classification (GTDB taxonomy): domain Bacteria; phylum Actinomycetota; class Acidimicrobiia; order Acidimicrobiales; family Ilumatobacteraceae; genus UBA3006. The sequence goes on from RFNE01000104.1 coordinate 1,284, forward strand.
GGCTGCGGTCAAGAAGCGAGTGCTGGATGCAACTGGCTACGACCTGCACAGCGAGATTCGCCTCGTTGGGTTCGCCTCGGGCGATGACGCCGACCTTGACGCGGTGCTCGGGAGCGAGGCCGACACGTCGGTCGCCACGATTCGCCTCGAGCAGGTGATGGAAAAGATTGCGCGTCATGGCGCGGCAGGCGACTCGTCGATTCCGATGACCGTGCTCGCGGGGTCGATTCCCTCGGACGGCGTCGAGGACGTCTCCGAGGACGTGCTCGATGAGTTGCGCGGGGCCTTCGCAGGAGACGAGTCACAGTCGCAGTCGCGACCCCAGGTTCGGCCAGAACCCGTCGTCACATCCGAGCCAACCATTCCGCCCGTCACGGCCGAGTCGGCTGTCGTCGAGGAGTCGGTTGGCGCAGAACGCATCGTCATCGAGGACGATGCGCTGCGCAGTGCGAGCGATCTCGACTTTCCTGCCGACGTGCAGAGCCAATCGGTGCACTACGCACCGACGTCGACTCGCGTGGTCATCACCGATGACTCCTTCGTCGGGGCTGAGGTCGGCTCCACGACCGGCATCGTGTCATCGACGGCGACCATCATTGACGATGCGCAGTTCGGTCGCCGAGGGTGGTTCGCCCGTCTTCGGGGGCGTGTTGCAGGCGCGTTCTCTCGCACGCAGAATCGACGGAAGGCGATTCTTGTCGTTCTGGCGAGCGTGATCGGTGGTGGAGCGCTCGTGCTCGTCGTCTTGGCCTCACCGATCGTCGCGGTGCGCAAGGTGCAGATCGAGGGTGTCACCTATGCCGACGCCCGTCTCGTGGATGCCGTCGTGCAATCGCTCAAGGGCAAATCGGTCCTCACGGTCGACACCGCGACTGCCGAGGCCCGCCTCGAAGGCGACCCGTGGATCGCCGATGCGCGCATCTCGACCTACCTGCCGAATCGCGCCGTGATCGAGGTGTCGGAGCGCACCCCCGTCGCATGGTTCCTCGGAGTCGACAATCGCGCCCGCGTGATCGATCTCGAAGGTCGGGTGCTGGCGATCGTGGACGGGCGCCCGACAGAGTATTTGTGGATCGACGGCACTGGGCCGAACTCTTCTCCCGGGGCAGTCGCCTCTGATGCGTACAGGGCGGCGGGACAGCTCGCCATCTCCATCCCCGAGGAGATGAAGCCCCTCGTGGAGAAATTGGGAGTCTCTGGACCGAACAACATCACGATGACCCTGGTCACGGGCACGGTGATCGACTTCGGAGAGCCCGTGGACATGCGCAACAAACTCGTCAACGTGGTCGTGCTCCTGCGCCGCCAGGACCCCAACGACATCGCGATGATCGACGTTTCCTCGGGCACGCCCGTGGTCAAGACCCAGTAAGGCAGTGGTGGGGTCACCCCGAGGCGTCAACTACTCTCTAGGACAGCGTTGAACCGCCCAGGATCAGATCCTGAGCGGCGGCGAGTAGGCAATGAAAAACTCTCACGGTGACGCTCAGTGAGAGGTTGAACGAGGGACGAGGGAAGAACATGAGCGGAGCTCCACAGAACTTCTTGGCAATGATCAAGGTCATCGGTGTGGGTGGCGGCGGCGTGAATGCCATCAACCGCATGATCGACACCGGTATCCGTGGGGTCGAGTTCGTGGCAGTCAACACCGATGCGCAGGCGCTCCTGATGAGCGACGCGCACTTCAAGATCGACATCGGTCGCGACATCACTCGCGGTCTTGGCGCAGGCAGCGATCCTGAGATTGGTCGCGAGGCGGCGGAGACCTCCCGTGCGGAGATCGAAGAACTCGTCGCTGGAGCAGACATGGTCTTCATCACCGCGGGCGAGGGCGGTGGCACCGGTACCGGAGCAGCCCCCGTCATCGCAGAGATCGCGCGTGCGTCTGGTGCACTCACCGTCGGCATCGTCACGCGACCGTTCGGTTTCGAGGGTCGCCGTCGCGCGCTGCAGGCAGAGAGTGGCATCAACAAGTTGAAGGACAAGGTCGACACCTTGATCGTCATCCCGAACGAGCGTCTGCTCTCGATCGCGACCGACAAGACGAGCCTGATGGATGCATTCCGCAAGGCCGACGACATCTTGTTCCAGGGTGTCTCGGGCATCACCAACCTGATCACGACGCCAGGTCTCATCAACACCGACTTCGCCGACGTGAAGAACATCTTGCAGAACGCCGGAACCGCGCTCATGGGTACGGGTCGGGCGAGTGGTGACAACCGCGCGGTGAATGCGGCCAATGCGGCGATCAACTCGCCGCTCCTCGAGTCCTCGATCGAGGGAGCTCGCGGCATCCTGCTCAACATCACCGGTCCGTCCGACATGGGTCTCTTCGAGATGAATGCCGCCGCGGAGATCGTCCACGGCACGGCCCATCAGGATGCCAACATCATCTTCGGCACCGTGATCGACGACGACCTCGACGACGAGATTCGCGTCACCGTGATCGCCGCTGGTTTCGATCGCGCAGAGCCGAGCATGATGCGCGGATCGGGCCGTTCGAGCTCGCCGAGCGACACGAAGGGCTCGAGTCGACTGAAGGAACTGTTCGGTTCTGGCGAGGACCCGTTGCGCGACGACAGCGACGGCCTCGACGTTCCTTCGTTCCTCAAGTAGTCGCGCCGGTGGCGGCATGATGGCCGTCGACGTCGCGGCACGCCTCGCATCGGTGCGAGAGCGAATCGCGCGTGCTGGTGGCACATCGGTTTCGGTGATCGCCGTCACGAAGACGTTCGATCACGACGCATGGATCGCTGCGCACGCCGCAGGATGCGACGGGATCGGGGAGAACTACGCCCAGGAGTTGGTCGCCAAACACGCACAGGGTGCGAGTGCTCTGCCCGTGCATTTCATCGGTCACGTGCAGACCAACAAGGTGCGGTCCCTCATCGACATCGTCGACGTCTGGCAGACCGTGGACCGGGCTTCCGTCATTGACGAGATCGCCAAACGAGCCTCAGGGCGGTCTCCACGGGTGTTCCTCCAGGTCAATACCTCCGGCGAGGACTCGAAGTCGGGCTGCACGCCGGGAGAGCTCGATGCCCTCGTCGAGCGGTGTCGGGAGCGCGGCCTCGTCCTTGACGGTTTGATGACAATCGGGCCGACGAGCGGGGAAGCGCAGCCGACGCGGGCCGCGTTTCGACTGTTGCGTCGCCTCGTCGACGACCACGGACTCGCGCAGTGTTCGATGGGCATGAGCGGTGACATCGAGATCGCCGTCGAGGAGGGCTCGACCATGGTGCGAGTCGGCTCCGCACTCTTTGGCCCCCGTCACAACCCATAGTCGGGTCGCGACGGATCTGGTGGGCTACTGTTTCAGGCGATGTCAATGTTTCGCCGCGCCATGGATTACCTGGGTCTCGGACCCGACGACGCCTACGACGATTACGACGCATCGGTCGCGCGTGAGCGCCCGGTGCGCGCGCGCCAACCGCGACCAACACCTCGCGCAGCGCAACGTCTCGATGACGAGTACGAAGACGACTACTACGAGGACGAGGAAGTCGTCGAAGCCCGACCACCGATGGTGCGCGACGACTCCGGTGTGCACGTTCGTCCGCGCGCAGGTTCTTCGTCGAACGTGCGTCCCGTCGCCGCGACCCGCCGTGAGCCAGTGTCGATCAAGCCGACTCGCTACGACGATGCAAAAGAGATCGCCGATCGCGTGAAGGCCGGCGTTCCGGTGTTGATGAACATCAGTGCGGCCGACGAGATCATCGCGCGTCGACTGATCGACTTCGCGAGCGGACTCATCTATGGCGTCGAGGGCTCGATGGAGAAGGTGTCGCCAGGCGTGTTCTTGATCAAGCCACCTGGCGTTCGTGTCGCGCTCGACTAGTTCGCTTCACCGATGATCGTTCAATTGCTCTGTGGTGTCACGCAGTTGGCAGTGCTCGCCATCATCGCGCGCGTGATCCTGTCGTGGTTCCCGATCGGGCCGACGTCGCCGTTTGCGCCGATCGCTCGCGCGATCTTCCAGATCACCGAGACGATGCTCGGTCCGGTGCGCCGAGCATTGCCCCTCGCCGGTCCTCTCGACTTGTCGCCGATCGTCGTGATTCTGTTCTTGCAGATCGTGGTGCAGCGCCTCATCCTCAACTGCTAGACGTCTGCAGTCGGCCGATCCCAATACACTGACGCACCGTGACGTACCCGAGCGTTGACCCCCAGCCGCAGTTTCCGCAGCTGGAAACCGAGGTCCTCGCGTTCTGGGAAGAAGACGACACCTTCGTCGCCTCGGTCGAGCAGCGCCCCGCGGCACGAACGGCGACAACGAATACGTCTTCTACGACGGTCCGCCGTTCGCCAATGGTCTGCCACACTACGGACACCTGCTCACGGATTCGTGAAGGACGCCGTCCCGCGATACCAGACGATGCGCGGCAAGCGAGTTGAGCGTCGATTCGGGTGGGACTGTCACGGTCTTCCCGCCGAGGCAGAAGCGGAGCGCCAACTGGGCATCTCCGGTCGTCAGGCGATCACCGACTTCGGCATCGACAAGTTCAACGAGTACTGCAAGGTGTCCGTGTTGCAGTACACGAGCGACTGGGAGCGTTACGTCACGCGCCAGGCGCGCTGGGTGGACTTCGCCAACGATTACAAGACGCTCGACACGAACTACATGGAAAGCGTCATGTGGGCGTTCAAGACCCTCTACGACAAGGGTCTCATCTACATGGGCTTCCGCGTGCTTCCGTACTCATGGGCACTCGAGACGCCGTTGTCGAACACCGAGACGCGCATGGACGACGCCTACAAGCAGGTGCAGGACCCGGCGCTGACCGTCGCATTCACCTTGGACGACGGCGACAAGATCCTCGCCTGGACGACGACGCCGTGGACGCTGCCGAGCAACCTCGCACTCGCCGTTGCGCCCGATGTGACCTACGTGCGCGTGCGCCACGAGGGTTCGGTCTACGTGTTGGCCGAGGAACGACTCGCGGCATATGAACGCGAACTCGAGGGGGCAGAAGTCCTCGGCAAGATCGAGGGGAGTGCGCTCGTCGGTCGTACCTATCAGCCGCTGTTTCCGTATTTCGCTGACCAACCGAATGCGTTCCGCATCCTGTCGGGTGACTTCGTCACGACCGCCGACGGCACGGGCGTCGTGCACATGGCGCCCGGATTCGGCGAAGACGACCAGCGCGTGTGTCGCGACAACGGAATCGATCTCGTCGTGCCCGTCGACAGCAGGGGACAGTTCACCTCCGAGGTTCCCGACTATGAGGGCACACTCGTGTTCGATGCGAACCCGCTCATCATCCGTGCGCTGAAGGAACGCGGCGTCGTGTTGCGTCACGAGACCTACGACCACGCGTATCCCCACTGCTGGAGGACCGGCAAGCCACTCATCTACAAGGCGGTGAGCTCGTGGTTCGTCGACGTCACCAAGATCAAGGCGCGGATGGTCGAGTTGAACCAGTCGATCACCTGGGTGCCCGACCACCTTCGGACGGCAGCTTCGGTAAGTGGTTGGAAAATGCCCGCGACTGGACGATCAGCCGCAATCGCTTCTGGGGTTCACCCATTCCCGTGTGGATGAGTGACGACCCCAACTACCCGCGCACCGACGTCTACGGAAGCGTCGCAGAGCTCGAGCGCGACTTCGGGGTCACCGTCACTGAGTTGCATCGTCCGCACGTGGATGACCTCGTGCGACCGAACCCCGACGACCCGACGGGCAAGTCGATGATGCGCCGCGTGCCAGAGGTGCTGGATTGCTGGTTCGAAAGCGGCTCG
>RFNE01000118.1 GCA_009927375.1 Actinomycetota bacterium
TTGCGTCGCGGTACTCGATGCCGAGGTCGTAGTACTCGAGGTTGACGTCGAGATACGGAAGGATCAGGCGGTCCTTGATGAACTGCCACATGATGCGGGTCATTTCGTCGCCGTCGAGTTCGACGATCGGATTGGCAACTTTGATCTTCGTGGTCATGGCACTCCTGGGGGTGGGGCGAACTTGTATCTGACTTGTACACATTACCCCAGATTCGCGCGCCCAGATGGGCTGAGCGAGGGGCCCAGTCGTAGTGTTTCGGCATGGATTTCGCCTGGAGCGCCGAGCAACTCGCACTGCGCGACAAGGCGAAGGTCGTGGCCCGTGACGCGGTCGCTCGATACGGCCGCTTCAACGACGCGTGGATGAACGGCTACTCCAAGGACTTCAGCCGCGAGCTCGGTCAACTCGGCTGGATCGGTCTGACGTGGCCCGTCGAGTTCGGCGGCGGCGGTCGCAATCCGCTCGACCGACTGATCATCGCCGAGGAACTCATCGCTGCGGGCGCACCACTCGCCGCCTCGTGGTTCGCCGATCGACAGATGGGCCCGGCGCTCATCGCGTACGGCACGAAGGAACAACAGGAGCGGTATCTCCCCGACATGCTCACCGGCGAGAGCACCTGGTGCATCGGCATGAGCGAACCGAACGCCGGAAGCGACCTCGCAAGCTTGAAGACCTCTGCCCGACTCGACGGCAACCACTGGGTGATCAACGGCCAGAAGATCTGGACGAGCTTCGGTGAGGTCGCCGACTACTGCTACCTCATCTGTCGAACCTCCAGTGACGGACCACCCCACGCGGGCATCAGCGAGATCATCGTGCCGATGGACACTCCGGGCATCGAGGTCCGCCCGATCACCGACATGACGACGAACCGGCACTTCTGCGAAGTGTTCTACACCGATGTGCGCGTACCGAAGGAGAACCTCGTCGGCGCAGAAGGTGCGGCGTTCAAACAGACGATGCGCCAACTCGAGCACGAGCGAGGCGGAATCGACCGCCTGGTGTCGAACCGCGCACTCTTCGAACTTGCCCGCGCACGCGCCAACACGAACGACCGCCGCATCCGACAAGAGATCGCCGCGATCGAGTCCGAGTATCGAATCGGCCGCATCCTCGTCATCCGCGAGGTACTGAAACAGGCTCCCGCAGGATTCTCCGCTGCAACCAAGTGTTTCTGCACCGAACTCGAATGGCGCGTGGCTCAATTCGTCTCACGAGTGCTCGGACCAGAAGCGACACTGTGGAACGACGTCACTCAGGGACTCGCCTACGCCCCCGCGTACACGATCATGGGTGGAACCTCGAACGTGATGCGCAACATCCTTGGCGAACGCGTGCTCGGGCTTGCCAAGGAACCAAGTCCCAAGACCTAGGGTTGCACCATGCATCCCATCGAACTCTCCAACCGCGTCCTCGACTCCGGTGTCGTCGACGAGCCGGTCAACCGCGTCACCAATGAACTGAGCGAACTCGCTGACGGTCTCGCCGTCGTCGAAAGCTTCAGCCACTGCGCGGTGTGGAATTCAGGCGATGGGCTCGTTTGCTTCGACACTTCGGGCGCAGGAAGTGGTCGCGCAGTTGTCTCTGCCATCCGAGGCTGGAGTACCGAACCCTTCTCACACCTCGTCTACACCCACGGCCACGTCGACCACATCGGCGGCAGCTTCGCCTTCGCCGAAGACGCCGACACCCGTGGTCATGCACCGGCGAACGTCGTCGGCCACGAGAACGTGAACGTCCGCATCGATCGCTACACCGCGACGAACGACTGGAACATCCGCATCAACCAACGCCAGTTCGGCGGAATTCGCTCCGAGATGGGTCTCAACATCGGCGAGAACCTGCAGAAGTTCCTTCCCTCGCGGACCCTGCGCGCCAATCAAACGTTCCGTGACGTCCTCCCGATGACGATCGGTGACACCAAGGTGGAGATGCATCACGCGCGTGGCGAGACCGACGATCACCTGTGGGCCTGGTTGCCCGACAAGAAGTGGCTGTTCGCCGGCGACTTCGTGATCTGGAACTACCCGAACGCTGGCAACCCACAGAAGGTTCAGCGCTACGCACTCGAATGGGCACAAGCTTTACGTCGGATGATCAATCAGGGTCCGGAACTTCTCGTGCCCGCGCACGGTCTACCCATCGAGGGCAAGGCCCGCATCGCAGCAGTCCTCGACACGATCGCGTCCTCGCTCGAGACCGTCGTCGCCCAAGTTCTCGAGATGATGAATGCTGGCGAGACGCTCGACGCCATCATCCACACGGTGAAAGTCCCGCAAGAAGTGCTGGCAAAGCCATTCATGCGACCGCTGTATGACGAACCGGAATTCGTCGTTCGCAACATTTGGCGCCTGTACGGCGGTTGGTGGGACGGTGCGGCCTCGAGACTCAAGCCGTCACCCGATGCAGTACTTGGTTCAGAACTTGCCTCACTCGCGGGAGGCGCAGACGTATTGATGCGCCGCGCACTCGAACTCGTCGACGCAGGTGACCTCAGGCTTGCATGCCACCTCGCAGATTTTGCGGGCTGGGCTGCGCCGGATGATCCGTCAATCCACGAGGGCAGGGCCCGCGTCTATGTCGCGCGAAGGAAGAGCGAATTGTCGCTCATGAGCAAGGGAATCTTCAAGGCTGCCGAGCGCGAGTCTGAGGAAATCGTCGGAAAGTCGAATTAGTTCGCGGCGAGGATTGCGCGATTGGACTCGATTGAACCGTCGCTCGACGTGAAATAGACGTACAGCTTCCTGCCCGTCTTGCGACTCCACGTGAAGCCGCCCGACGCATCAGTTGTTGGGCGCACAGATCCCTGCGTGTAAGTCGTCTCGCCAGGGAATCTGAATTTCACGAGCAATACCGAACCTTCGGCGAATCCGGAAGTCTCACCATCACACGAGACTCCAGGCTTTCCGGAAACCGTTGCGCGGAAGCAGACGATGGAAATCGTCGGTTTCGCAGGAGCCACCTCACCAGAACGAAATGCACGCATGGGACGCACACGAAGCGGGCGGTACGGTGACTGTTTGTTGGCACTCAAAGTCTGCACTCGATCGAACTGTTGACCGTCCGCGAAATACTGCGTCCACGCTGTTGAACCGTTGTAATCGCTCGACGTCCAGTAGTACCCGCGATCGAATCCACCAACAGGAGTGACTTGGAGACCCTTTCGCGAGTGCGACAGCTGGCGAAACGCCTCATTCAATTCATCCTTCGACGGCAGGAACCAGTCGGTGTAGTTGTTGCACGTCGAGTCGGCAGCGACCTTTGCTGCGCCAGCGAACTTCGAGGAGATGAACTGGGTGTTCTGTGCACCCATACCGATTCCCTTCGCGCGGATTCGCTCTTGGGCGGTGGAATACAGCGCGGGCTTGGAGGATGTCGAATTGAATGCCACGCGCTCAACTTCGCACGACTGCGGTGCAACCTCGAGATATCGACCCCACGACATGTCAGCCCCAGCGTCATACACGATGATGCCGCCAGCTGGTCCTCGGTCACCGACGAGGCAGTTGATGGCCTGAGTCGTACATTCCCGATTTTCTCGAACCGAAGTCACGAAGTTGAAAGTCGGTGAACTCGAAGGCGCGGGGAACGCACGTACACGAATGACGTTCATCGGTAAAGAGGTGAAATCCGATCCGACGTGCACTGGGCTTGACATGTAGTTCTTGTTCGTGGCCAGTCCAGGACGAATGCCCTGAGCATCGGTGAACTGCGTTCCGTCTTGGAACAACTGATACCAGGCGAACCCGGCTTCCGACTCCGACGACGACCACATCGGCGATGCATTCCACATCACGTTCGGCTGCCCGAGATACTGGACCCGATAGTTGTACAACGCGTCCAATTCGTCCTTGGACGGTAGATACCAGTCTTGATCGTCGGGGAACATCGACAACACGAGTGGCGATCCGGCTTCGCGCATCAATCGGGTGTTTTCACGCCCCATTCCGATCGCCATCGAGCGTCGTTGAAGCGCCTGCGTTGCCCCAGCACCGTAAACCGATGTCGTTGAACCCCAAGCACCCATTGCACGCTCGGAACCGATCTTCGCCTCAAGGAACCGACCCCACCACTGCTGAGCTCCCGCGTCATAAAAGATGACGCCGCCATTGGGTCCGCGTTCCCCAATTGCACAATTTTCACCGGTCTCAATACACACGGGAACCGCACTTACTGGTGTTGCTTGGAAGACGAGCAAACCAGCCCACAGCAAAGCGGTTGACGCTATTCCACGAAGCACTCTGCGGGGGTTATTCAATTTGTGGGCACGACGGGACTCGAACCCGGGACCTCCACCATGTCAAGGTGGCGCTCTAACCAACTGAGCTACGCGCCCTTCAGCGACTCCAGCCTATCGGACGCACATCCAATCCGTCCGAGCGGTCGACTATGCCGCGCTTACATTGTTTACGTTACAAACCCGTTGGCACATGACCGCAAGTTCGGTTCTGTTCCGCACTTTGAACGTTGCCAGGAGCGCGGATACATGATTCCTCACCGTCTGATGGGCCAGGAACACGCTCGCAGCGATCTCCTTGTCGGAAAAACCCTCCGTGACCAACTTCAGAATCTGGCGGTCAATCTGCTCAAGACCCATGAGTTTGACCTTTATTCCACACCAACCGCATCGCGCCCGAGCCTCTGCCACCTCTCTCTCGCTCCAGAATGGCTCACCACTAAGTAACTGGTTGATTGTGGACCTCACCCCCTCGATCCTCTGGTCAATGGCTATGTACGCGTCTGCCCCCATCTCATAAGCGCCTAGATACGCATCATCCGATTGAGCTTCTGCGAGCAGCACAAAATTCGTTTGGCCAGCCGAATCAATTGACCGGAGCGTACGCAACCGAGCTGACCACCTCATCACATTCTGAATATCAACAGCAGTATGGAAAACGACGATTGCGGGCGCAAACTCAGTTACTGATCGCCCGAGATCATCGGGATCGCGCACGTGGTCAACGAGCTGATACCGAGTCGTGTGCGCACCCATCCCGTCAAACGCCAGTCGAACAAGGTCGCTCTTTGTGAACAACACGGTTGTGATAGCGGCTGACATCATTCTCTACCATCTCACACATTCGGTGCTGACCCTGGGATGGTA
>RFNE01000217.1 GCA_009927375.1 Actinomycetota bacterium
GGGACGAGCTTCAGGACTTCCTCCGACGTGCGGGCAACCGTCGGCAACATCAGTACGCCAAGCGCCAACGATCCGGCGAGCGCGCTGAAGGTATTCGTCGCGTTCACGTACGTCGTGTAGATGAAAAGTCCCGCAACGATCGATGGCACGCCACTCATTGACTGCACGACAAAACGCACGAGCTTCGTCAGGCGTCCACGAATCTCCGTGACGTACACGCCGCTCAAGATTCCGAGCGGCAGCGTGATGATCGTCGCGATGATGACCATCGTGAACGTTCCGAGCAGAGCGTGAGCCGCGCCACCGAGCGTCAATTCGTCGTCAGGCGTGGTCGTTCGCATGTCGCGGAAGAAGAAATTCGGTCGGAGTGCGGTGACTCCCTTGGCTGCGACGCTTGCAAGGATTGACATCCACGGCAGGAAAGCGACGACTGCGGCCGCAACGATCACTACCTGCACGAGCGCGTTTCGGCGGTCCTTCTGAGACATCATGCGTGCTCGGCGGAAGATGAGCCCGAAGCTCAGGCAGAAGAAAACGATCAGCCATCCATCGACTCGGGCGAATCCAGTGAACAGCACGATTCCATACGCCAGGACAGCGAGACCGACGAAGGTGGCAATGTCTCGACGAATCGCTGATTGCGGTCTCAGCCACGGCTGCGTGGGTGTCGCCTCGGCAACCTGTTCGGCAACAATGTCACTCATACAGACCTCGTCGTCCTCGTCACGATGCTCGAGGCAATCATGTTGACGACCAACGTGAGCAAGAACAAGACGAACCCTGCTGCAACGAGCGCCTTCAGTTCAGCTTCGGTTGCCTCACCGAACTTCGTTGCAATGAGCGAAGCGACGTTGCCACCCTCGGATTCCAGGATCTTGAACGAATAGCGGAACGTCAGGTTCAAAACGAGATACACGGCAACCGTTTCGCCAAGTGCGCGCCCAAGTCCGAGCATCGCTCCGCCGACGACACCACTTCGACCAAAGGGCAAGACCACCGTTCGAATGGCACCCCACTTCGATCCACCAAGCGCGTAGCAGGTATCGATCAATTCGCGTGGGGTACGCGAATACACCTCGCGTGCCACCGACGTCGTGATCGGCATCACGAGTGATGCGAGCACACAGCCCGCAACGAATGGACTCCGGCCGAAGATCCCCGAGAGCGATTCAAAGATCGGAATGAAACCCAGTCGATCACTCAGGAAATATGACCAGCGCTCACCGAACGACGTGAAAATCTGTACGCCCCACAATCCGAAGATCAGCGAGGGGATCGCTGCGGCAAGGTCAAGGAGTGCAACGAGGAATCGCTTGATCCGCTGAGGTGCGTAAAACTCGAGGAACAAGGCACCACCGATTGACATTGGTACCGCAATGATGAGTGCGATGAGCGAGACCACGATTGTGCCGACGAGCATCGGGCCAATCGAGAAGTCGTTGGGTATGACTCCATCCTCACTTCCCGCCGTCCAATTCGAGCCGGTAATGAACTTGAGTCCGGTCTCACTGAACACTTGCGCACCCCGTGCGAAGAGAAATGCACCGATGAGACCGAGAATGACAAGTGACGTCAATGCACCTGCGGTGACGATGCCACGAAAGACGCGATCCGCCTTGCTGTAGATGACATGCATCTCGCGCTTTTCGGGGACGGCAATACTCACGGACGGCAGTCTTCCAAGGTCAGGTAACGCCGATATGGGATACGGGTTAACGGAGAGTGAACTTCACCCCCAGTTGGTGACCAAAACCTGAACTTCCACGGCTTGTGGAAGTTCCTGTGGAAACTACTTGGCGGCTGCGAAACCCGCGTCGAGGTCGGCGAGGATGTCCTCGATCGACTCGAGTCCGACCGACAGTCGAACGAGGCCCGGGAACACTCCGGTCGAGGCCTGCTCTTCTGGGGTCAGCTGGCTGTGGGTCGTCGAAGCCGGGTGGATCACGAGGCTGCGCACGTCACCGATGTTGGCAACGTGGCTGTGCAACTTCAGTCCACCGACGAACTTGCGACCTGCATCGACGCCGCCCTTGATGTTGAACGCAAGCACCGAACCGTAACCTTTGCCGCCGCCATATTTCTTGGCGCGTGCATGCCACTTGCTCGTCGGCAGTCCTGCATAGAACACCTCTTCGACTTGCGGATGCTTGGCGAGGTACTCGCCCACCTTCTGCGCGTTCGCCCAGTGGCGGTCCATGCGCAGCGACAACGTCTCGAGTCCCTGCAAGAAGTTGAACGCGTTGTCCGGCGTGGTTGCCATGCCCATGTCGCGCAGCATCTGCACACGTGCCTTGATGATGTACGAACCTGCACCGAGTGCCGGCCAGTACGACAGACCGTGGTACGACGGATCTGGCTCGGTGAAGTTCGGGAAGCGACCGCTCGCAGAGAAATCGAACGTTCCGCCATCGATGATCGCGCCACCGATCGACGTGCCGTGGCCGCCGATGAACTTGGTGAGCGAGTGAACGACGATGTCGGCACCCCACTCGATCGGACGAATGAGGTATGGCGTCGGAACAGTGTTGTCGACGATGAGCGGCACACCCACTTCGTGTGCAACCTTGCTCACACCTTCGATGTCGAACACGTTGTTGCGTGGGTTGGCGAGTACTTCGCCGTAGAACGCCTTCGTATTCGGCTTGGCTGCGGCCTTCCACTGGTCGAGGTTGTCGGGGTCGTCTACGAACGAGACTTCGATGCCCAACTTGGGAAGCGTGTAGTGGAACAAGTTGTACGTTCCGCCGTAGAGGCTCGGCGACGCAACGATGTGCGAGCCGGCTTCGGCGAGCGTGAGAATGGCGAGCAACTCCGCCGACTGGCCCGACGACACCGCGAGTGCACCAGGCAGACCAACTGCTGTCGTGATGCCACCCTCGAGCGACGACAGGCGCGCCTCGAGCACACCTTGCGTCGGGTTCATGATGCGCGTGTAGATGTTGCCGATCTCGGCGAGTGCGAACAGATTCTGCGCGTGCTGCGCATCACGGAACACGTAACTCGTGGTGCGATAGACGGGAACGGCGCGAGCGCCAGTTGCGCTATCTGGCTCCTGGCCGGCGTGGATCTGACGTGTTTCGAAACCCCATTGAGCGTTAGTCATGGGGCGAGACACTACGGTCTAATTCCCGACTAAACAACTCAACATTTAGAACCCTTGAAATACAAGGGCTACAGGGCTCAGCCGCCTGAAACTTCGCTGACCTTCTTCTTGCCCTTGGAGATCCACGGCATCATCGAGCGAAGCTGCGCGCCGACCTTCTCGATCGGGTGGTTCTTGCCCGCGTTGCGCAATTCGGCGAAACGCTTGCGACCACTGTCGCTCTCGGCGATCCACTCCTCGGCGAACTTGCCGGTCTGGATCTCCTCGAGGATCTTCTTCATCTCCGCCTTGGTCGACGAGTTGATGATGCGCGGACCACGCGAGACATCGCCGTACTCGGCGGTGTCCGAAATGCTGTAGCGCATGCCGGCGATTCCCTCTTCGTACATCAGGTCGACGATCAGCTTCACTTCGTGCAAGCACTCGAAGTACGCCATCTCGGGCTGGTAACCAGCCTCGACGAGCGTCTCGAATCCGGCCTGCACGAGCGAGGTGAGTCCGCCACACAGCACGACCTGCTCACCGAACAAGTCGGTCTCGGTCTCTTCGGTGAAGGTGGTCTCGATGACGCCTGCGCGTGCACCGCCGATTGCCTCGGCGTACGACAGCGCGACGGCCTTCGCCTTACCGGTTGCGTCCTGAGCGACCGCGATCAATGCCGGCACTCCACCACCTTCGGTGTACGTACGACGAACGAGGTGACCCGGGCCCTTCGGGGCAATCATGATCACATCGACGCCCTTCGGTGGCTCGATGCGATTGAAACGAATGTTGAAGCCGTGGGCGAAGGCGAGTGCCTTGCCGTCTGCGAGGTTCGGCTTGATGCTCTCCTCGTAGATCTTCTTCTGCTCGGTGTCCGGGGCAAGGATCATGATCACGTCTGCGTACTTCGACGCATCGGCGATCGACATCACCTTGAGTCCGGCCTCCTCGGCCTTCGCCTTCGACGAAGAACCATCGCGGAGACCGACGACGACGTCGACTCC
>RFNE01000274.1 GCA_009927375.1 Actinomycetota bacterium
CCCAAAGCCCGTGGATTCGGGGTTTGGCCGAAGTCCTTCAATTCCACCTTGCGTCGGCCATGCGAACTCGGCGCGCTGGGCGTCGGCCGGGCAAAAATCCTCTCAGCACTAGTTTGGGTGAGACATTTATGTCTCTCAACTTTGTGCGGCGTTGATCGACGGTGACTACCACCCACTCATTCCACGAATCTGAACCGACCTCTGTCGATACGCCGGAGTCAGAATCCGTCCATCCGTGGTTCAGCAAGTCGTGGCACGGGACACGTTCGTGACACCCTACGCTGAAAGCCAGCGACGCGGACTCCTACGAGCGACGAGAATCGTGAGTCCTCTATTGGTGATTCTTTTAACTCTCACTTTCATTTCCGTACGCTTGGTCGAGCAAAAGTCGACAAATGTTGAAAGTGAGACGTCATCGACTGGAGTCGTTCCTGAGCGGCCAGTTTCAACCAACGCGTTCAATGTGACTTCTAGCAAGATCGTAGAAAGTCTCAACAAGTCTCAAGTTCCTTGCCCAAATCAAGCTACGCGACTTGGAGTCTTGCTTGTCATTGGTCAATCAAATTCGGCAAACTTCGCCGAAAAACGTCTTACAACTCGATATCCGAATCAAGTACTGAACTATTTCGACGGGAAATGCTACGTCGCGTCGTCACCCCTCTTGGGAGCAAGCGGGAGCGAGGGTGAATTCATCACTCCGCTTGCCGACACGCTCATAGAGAGCAAGATCTATGACGAGATTGTGATCATCTCCCTAGGTGTTGGCGGATCGAAGGTCGAAGCTTGGAGTGCTGGTGGAGACCTCAACAGAATGATGTTTCATGTCTTGGATCAAGCTCGAGGGTTCCAAATTACCGAAGTAATCTGGCACCAGGGAGAAGCGGACTTCACTAACAGAACGTCTTCAGAGAGTTACATTCGCTCGTTCCATTCGCTTAGTAGGACCTTGGCTGACCACGGAGTCACAGCACCGATTTTCATTGCAATAGCTACAAAGTGTGGTTACGACGAAATCTGGGTGAAACAAAATGACATTGCTGTTGCCCAACGAAGCTTGATTGACAACGAGACCGTCTTCTTAGGCGCTGATACTGACGACTTGCTCGCCCCAAACGATCGACGTCTAGATGAATGTCATCTAAGTGCGTCAGGTCAACTCAAGGTTGCGGCTTCATTTGCAAGCGCCATCACTACCTTGGTCTCTCGCGGCAATGACTCTCCGTGATGATCCAGAATCCTGGCAAGCGATCGAACCATTGACACGCTTCCCAACTGGTCGCTTCTCCT
>RFNE01000108.1 GCA_009927375.1 Actinomycetota bacterium
CCGCCACGACGACGCATCGAGATCGGACAGATCGAGCATCTGTTCAAGATCGCGCTGAGTCTCCGCTGCACCCTTGCGATCCGACTTGTTGATCACGAACACGTCGGCGACCTCCATCAAACCGGCCTTGTTCGCCTGCACCGCGTCACCCCAGCCCGGATTCACCACGACGACGGTCGTGTCGGCCTTCCCGGCGATCTCGACTTCGACCTGACCGACGCCAACGGTTTCGACGAGGATCCACGGAGAACCGAGTGCATCGAGGAGTCTGATCGCCTCCGACGTGGCGAGCGACAAACCACCGAGGTGTCCGCGTGTCGCCATGCTGCGAATGAAGACCTCGTCGTCTGTCGCGTGTTCCTGCATGCGCACGCGGTCACCGAGGATCGCTCCACCGGTGAATGGCGAGGAAGGATCGATTGCAAGCACGGCGACGGGCGAGCCAAGCGAGCGCAGATGTGCGATGACGGCGCTCGTCAATGTGCTCTTGCCGGCACCAGGCGCACCAGTCATGCCGACGGTGTACGCCGAACCACTGAGCGGATAGGTGATCCGTCCGATCGATCGAGCATCGTCTCCCCCGCGTTCGATCACCGAGAGGAGTCGTGCACGCGCGAGGCGATCACCGTCGCGCGCTGCCGAGAACAGCTCCGCGGGATCGGTGACCCGTCGAGTCACGAACTACACCGCCACCACTTCGGTGACGCCGTCAACACGGTCACGCATGATGCGCTCGATGCCCGCCTTCAGGGTCTGGTCGGATGCGGGACACGTGCCACATGCTCCGACGAGCGTGACGGTGACGATCCCTGTCGCTTCGTCCACGTCCTTCAGCACGATGTCGCCGCCGTCGGCTTGGAGCGCGGGGCGAATGACCTCGATCGTCTCCTCGACTTGCACGCGCATACTCACGAGATCCTCCAATACATGCTGACGCCTCTACGATACGGGGGTGCTTGCTCACCAAGGTGGTTGGGATGAAATTCTGCTCGTTGCAGGTCCAATCGCACTGATCGTCCTCGCATTGTGGCAAGCAACACGCCGGGCAGACCGAATGAGCAGCGACGCCGGCGACGAACCTAGCGTCGACTGACGTCGGCGCCGAGTGCAGCAAGACGACCTACGAGGTCGTCGTATCCACGATCGATGTGGTGGATGTTGTCGATCCTCGTCTCGCCCTGGGCGACGAGACCAGCCACCACGAGCGCGGCTCCGGCGCGAATATCGGGGGCGCTGACCGGTGCACCGACCAAATTCTCCACTCCGCGGACGATTGCGTGGTGCCCCTCGATGCGCACGTTCGCCCCAACTTGACCAGTTCATCGACATAACGGAAGCGACCGGGATAGAGGTTCTCCGTCGCCACGCCGACTCCCTCGGCGACGGCAAGCATGCCAACGAGGAGTGGCTTGTAATCGGTGGCGATGCCGGGATACGGCAGCGTGGAAAAGTCGATCGACGTCAAACGTCGCGTGCTCACCACGCGCAGTCCGCCGCTCACGGGCGTGATGTCCACGCCCATTTCAGAGAACCTCGTGATCAACATCTCCATGTGTTCGGCACGCGCACCGCTCACGACGACGTCTCCTTGCGCCACCGCAACTGCCGCAAGATACGTGGCCGCCTGAACGCGGTCACTCACCACCGCATGGTCGACTGCTCGCAGAGAGTCGGACGAAACGCCGGTGATCTCGAGTCGATCACTACCAATTCCCGAGATCTCGGCGCCCATGTCGACGAGCATCATGCACAAATCGCCGATCTCTGGCTCCCTCGCGGCGTTGTCGATCACGGTCACACCACGAGCCAAGACGGCAGCCATCAAGATGTTTTCCGTTGCGCCGACACTCGGGAACGGCAACTCGACGTGTGCACCGTGAAGATCGGTTGCAACCGCACGCACCCCATCGCGGTCGAGATCGAACACTGCGCCCATCTTTTCAAGGCCCATGACGTGCAGATCGATCGGTCGTGAACCAAAGTCGTCGCCGCCCGGCATTGCGATGTCGGCACGACCGACGCGCGCAAGCAATGGACCAAGCACGTTGATCGAAGCACGTATGCGATCGACGAGCTCGAACGGCGCAACCGGTGTGATGTCGCCCGAATGCTCGAGGACGAGATCGTGGGCACCCTCTCGGCTGCTGGACACCCCCAGCGCGCGAGCAGTTCGCACATCGTGTCGACGTCTGCGATGTCGGGAACGTTCGTGAGTCGATAACGCCCGGGCGCAAGCAACGTTGCCGCCATCAGCTTGAGCACCGAGTTCTTGGCACCCGGAACACTGACGGTGCCGCGCAAGTTCTCGGAGCGCCGAACGACGATGTGCATGGGCACTCAGTATGCTCGCGCGGTGGCAACTGCGAGCGCCGGCACCCAGAAATCGCCTATCTGGCGCGGTTTGCGCGCACCAGAACCGTTGACGACTCGTCAGCGACAGGTGGTCGTCCTCCTCGCCATCGCGTGCTTCCCTTCGTCGTTCGTGAACACGGTGTTCACCCAAACCGTCGCGTATGCGGCCAGCGAGTTCGGTGTTGGCGAGCAGGGACAGGGCTTCGGTGCGGCAGTTGTTCGCTGGGGTGTCATCATTGCGCTCCCACTCGCGTCGCTTGCGGATCGCGTGGGACGGCGCACCATGATTCTCGTGACCGCGTGGCTCGCACCGCTCGTCACGTCGCTCGGCGCGTTCGCCCCATCGTTCCCGATCCTCGTCGCCACTCAAACGATCGGTCGACCGCTGGGCATCGCGCTCAACATCTTCGTTCTCGTCTTTGCGGTTGAAGAAATGGGGTCGAACTCGCGGGCATGGGCGCTCAGCATCCTCGCGATGGCGAGTGGCATCGGCGCGGGCTCTGCGGTCGCCGCGATCCCGCTCGCCGGACTTTCCGAATCGAGTTGGCGCTTCGTCTATCTCGTCGGGCTCGGCTGGCTCGTTGTCGCCGCCGTGCTGACACGTCGGCTTCCCGAAACCGAACGGTTCGACGCACTGTCGCACCACACGTCGAATGCGGCGACAGCGCACACATCCACGGTGACCGACTTGCGCTGCAGGTCGTCGTTGCGATCCTTCTCAACGTGTTCATTGCAACCGCATCGATCTTCCAGGTCCGCTACCTGAAAGACGTTCGGGGATACTCGGCAGGCCTCATCGCGCTCTACAACGTGATCACCGTTGTGCCTGCTTCACTCGGTCTCATCATTGGTGGGAGACTCGCAGAGACTGCTGGGCGAAAGACATTGGCCGCAGTCGCCACCCCGCTCGGCGCACTTCTCATTGCTTCTTCGTTCGGGCTCTCGGGATTCCTCATGTGGGGAGCGGCGCTGCTCGGGGGAATCTCACTTGCACTCGCGTATCCGGCGATGTCGGTGTTCCGCAACGAACTGTTCCCGACCGCCAAGCGCAGCATCGCCTCGGCGATGATCACGACCGCGTCGTTGCTCGGCGGAAGCGCGGGCCTGATCGTCGCGGGCATCCTCCTCGAGCGCGACATCAGCTACTTCACGGTGATGCTCACGTTCGCCTCGGGGCCCGTCCTCGTCGCGATCCTCGTCGCATTCGTCTATCCGGAAACGGCGCGACGCAAACTCGAGGACCTCAATCCCGAGGACGTCGGTCTACAGGCCGGCTAACCAATCGGAAATCGCGCGCGCTACGTCAGCGTCTCGACGGGCAAGGTCGTGACGAGCGCCATCCATCCACACCACCGTCGGTGGCACTCGCAGAAGTGCAAACGCGTTCTCGAGTTCACTCGGCGAACCGAACTCGTCCTTGGTTCCGCTCACGAACAGCAATGGGACCGATAGCCGTGGGAAGTGTTCCGTGCGCAGCGAATCTGGTTTCTTCGGCGGATGGAGTGGATACGACACGCAGACAACACCCGCAACGTCGAACGGGTCGTCCACATCACTCGCAACCATCGAGCACATGCGGCCACCCATTGACCGCCCGCCGATGACGATCTCCTTCGTCGAGCAGCCGAGAGCATCCGCCACACCACGCACTTCGCGGCGCACTGCGGCGAGCAACACTGGCGCCCGATCAGGAAACGACTTTCCCGCCTTGCGATAGTCGAAGTCACAGCGGAACGTCGGGAGCGGAGCGAGGTGATCCTCGATAGTGCGAAGGGATGGGTGGTCGGCGGAACTCCCCGATCCGGGGAACAGCACGACCGCTTTGATGTTGGTCATCCGAGCAAGATGCGGCGAGCTTCACCAAGTTCGTCGATCAATCGGCTCGCGCTCGTCTCGTCGCCACCGTGATCCGGATGAACTGCGCGCAAGGCGTCCCTGAATCGCGTCTGCACTTCTTTCTTCGTCGGCCTGACCGTGCCGACGGGAAATCCGAGGACTTCGAGTGCCCATGCGCGAGGATCCGCAACGTTGGCGATCGATGTCGCGCTCGTTCCTGCGATGAATCCCATGAACGATGAATCCAACGGCCCACGCCAGCGCATCGCCTTCTTGAGTGCAGGTGCGATCACTCGTCGCGCGGATGTGTCGAGTCGTTCGAGGCTGTAGATCGCAGCCAACGTGTGCTGCAGCGGCGTCCCGCCCTCGGAAAACTGGAATCGAACGGTCTCGCCGTCGGTGACCATGCGATGGATGCTGCGTGCAAGACCGTGACGATCGATCTGGAAGCGATGCCGTAGACGTGGTTGGGTGACTCGCTCGTCGCGGTCGACCTGTGAGATGAGACGATCGAGATCGGGGTGGAGATCCTCATCGACCTGGGAGACGAAGTTGGCAACGATGGCTGCGAGCAACACGCCACCGAGCCCCGGTGCCGGATCGACGGGCAGGACGAGGTTGCCGAGCGACAGCCTCCTCGTCGGGGTCACCGGCCGCGAGTGCCAGACTTCGACTTCGGCGAGGATGTCAGGCGTCGTCGCCGTCAAGGTCTTCTTCGATCGAATCAATGCATGATTCGATGACCTGCTCAGCACCGATCGGAGCAATCAGCACGCCGTCCTCGAGGCGATAGCCGATGTCCAAGTTGTCCAACATGTTGCACAACTTGGCGCGCTCCTCTTCACTCCAGTCCTCGATGTCGAATTCAGCAGTTTCAGAATCGACGTCGTTGTCGAACATGTCTTCGAGTTCGTCGAGGATGTCCTCCACGACCTCTTCATCCGATTGCGGAACGAGCAACTCGTCGCCGTCCCAACCGTGCTGGATGTTGTCTGCCGCCAACTTTGCGACGACGTCAGCGCGTTCATCGACCGACCACTCCGTGAGATCGAAGCGGGTCGTTGCCGCTTCGGGATCGCGTGGGTTCCAGTCGCTCACACGCCCGACGCTACTTGTTTTCCGACGAGAAGTGAATTGGAGTAGATTCGTCATCGATGCCAGCGAAGGAACGTCCCGATCGCAACTTGGCAATGGAACTGGTGCGGGTCACCGAATCCGCAGCACTCGCCGCAGCCGGTTGGGTCGGTCGAGGCGACAAGAAAGCTGCCGACGGTGCGGCGGTCGATGCAATGCGCAACGTGTTGGACACCGTCAGCATGGACGGCATCGTCGTCATCGGTGAAGGCGAAAAAGACGAAGCCCCGATGCTCTACAACGGCGAGCGCGTGGGCAACGGCTCCACGCCGCACGCCGACGTCGCGGTAGACCCCATCGACGGAACCACATTGACGGCAATGGGTCGTGGCAATGCCCTGAGCGTGATCGCCGTCGCGGAACGCGGCTCGATGTTCAATCCAGGACCCTGCTTCTACATGGAAAAGATCGCCGTCGGACCCGAGGCGGCGAGCGCGGTCGACCTCGACTTCTCCCCGACCAAGAACATCAAGGAGGTCGCTCGCGCGATGCGCAAACTCGTGAGCGAGGTCACCGTGATGATCCTCGAACGCGACCGCCACAACGACCTCATCGCTGAAGTACGCAAGACCGGTGCGCGCATCCGCCTCATCTCAGACGGTGACATCTTCGGCGCGATCGCCGCGGCTTCGAGCGAAGTCGGCGTCGACATCCTGATGGGTGTCGGCGGCACACCAGAGGGCGTCGTTGCTGCTGCCGCACTCAAGGCGATGGGCGGAGAGATCCTCGGACGACTTTCACCGCGCAACGATGCTGAGCGCGACGAGGCGATCAAGGCCGGCTACGACCTCTCGAAGATCCTCACGACCAACGACCTCGTGCGCGGGAACGACGTGTTCTTCGCAGCCACCGGCGTGACCGACGGAGAACTCCTTCGCGGCGTGCGCTACGACTCGTACGGCGCGCGCAGCCACAGCCTGGTCATGCGCAGTCGCAGTGGAACCATCCGCTACATCGACACCCACCACCGCCACGATCGACTGACGGCCTACTTCTCGACACCCGACGCCTAGTCGGCGTTCAGCCGCGTCGAGTAATGATTCGCGTGATCTTGCGTGACGCTCCGCGGGGAATGATCGTCGAAAACCCGACGAGCACCTTGTAGAGCAGTCCGGGCACTGCGAGCGTCTTACCCGCCGCGACTGCGCGAAGCCCCGTGCGCGCCACCATCGGCACCGACGTCCAGACGAAGTCCGGGAATTCCGTTGCAAGCCCGCTCGTATTCGAGATGCTCTGGAACTCCGTCTTCGTGAGTCCGGGACACAGCGCGGTCACTCGAACACCCGAGTGACGAAGTTCTTCGGACACACCCTCGGTCAGGCTCGTCACGTATGCCTTCGTCGCCGAGTACACGGCAAGGCCCGGGCTCGCCTGGAAACTCGCCACACTCGACACGTTCAGCACGTAACCAATCCCGCGAGGAATCATCGCAGCAACAGCGGCATGCATGATGCGCGTGAGCGCCTCGACGTTGAGACGAATCTCTCGTGACAAGCGATCGGGGTCGATGCGATGCATGTGACCGGACGTGCCGAAGCCCGCATTGTTCACGACGAGATCGATCTCGGGAAGGTGTGGATTGGCGATGCGATCGACGACTGCTTTGACACCTTCTGGCGTCGTCAGGTCGGCAACGATGACTTCCGTACCCGGAAAGCGTCGCTCGATTTCGCGCAGGCGATCCTCACGGCGCGCGACGACGACGAGACCAACCTTCGCGGCGCCAAGTTGTTCGGCAAGTTCGAGACCGATTCCACTCGACGCGCCAGTGATGAGAGCCGAGTGAAGGGATAAGTCGTCATTGACGAGTGCGACTAGTGCGCAGCGCCATGCGTGAGGCCGCCGGTTGCGGACAACCTCGCATGTGCACGACGCAGGTCGGCTTCGACCGCCGCGTCGTGTTCGCCGCGCATCGCGGCCTCTGCACGCTCCTTGGCGGCGCGAGCGCGGGTCACATCGATGTCCTCGGCGAGCTCGGCAGCATCCGAGAGGATCGTGACGTGGTCAGGAGCGACCTCGACGAAACCGCCGTGAACCGCGAGGTCCTGCACCTTCCCATCGGAGAGGTAGATGCGGGTGTGGTTCTCGACGAGTGCACCGAGGAACGAGATATGACCCGGCAAGAAGGCGATCTCGCCACCATCCAAGGTGCGCGTGATCACCTGCTTGGCGTCACCCGAGAACAACACGCGCTCGGGCGACACCACTTCCACTCGGAAGCCACCGGACTCTGCCATCGTTACGCGTTCTCCTGCAGTGCCTTGGCCTTGGCCAACACCTGCTCGACGCCACCGACGTTCAAGAACGCCTGCTCTGGCACTTCGTCCAGTTCGCCCTTGATGATCGCCTCGAAGCTCTCGACGGTCTCCGCGGTCTTGACGTACTCACCCTTGAGACCGGTGAACACTTCGGCGACGAAGAACGGCTGCGACAAGAAGCGCTGCACCTTGCGCGCACGCGCGACGGTGAGGCGGTCCTCTTCGGACAATTCGTCGAGACCGAGAATCGCGATGATGTCCTGGAGTTCCTTGTAGCGCTGGAGGATTTCCTGCACGCGACGAGCCACGTTGTAGTGACGATCACCGACGACCTCTGGCGAGAGGATCGTCGAGGTTGACGCGAGCGGGTCCACCGCCGGATAGATACCGAGCGAGGCGATCTGACGCGAGAGTTCCGTCGTTGCATCCAAGAAGGTGAACGTCGTGAACGGAGCCGGGTCGGTGTAGTCGTCCGCGGGCACGTACACGGCCTGCAGCGAGGTGATCGAGCGACCGCGCGTCGAGGTGATGCGCTCCTGGAGCTGACCCATCTCGTCGGCGAGCGTCGGCTGGTAACCCACCGCCGACGGCATGCGTCCGAGGAGCGTCGATACTTCGGAACCGGCCTGCACGAAGCGGAAGATGTTGTCCACGAAGAGCAACACGTCCTGGTTCTTCACGTCGCGGAAGTACTCGGCCATCGTGAGAGCCGACAACGCGACGCGCAGGCGCACGCCCGGTGGCTCGTCCATCTGACCGAAGACCAAGGCGGCCTTTTCGAACACGCCCGACTCTTCCATTTCGATGCGCAGGTCGGTGCCTTCGCGGGTGCGCTCGCCCACTCCAGCGAACACCGACACACCACCGTGGTTCGAGGCCACGCGGTTGATCATCTCGGTGATGAGCACGGTCTTACCCACACCTGCACCACCGAACAAACCGATCTTTCCACCGGCGAGATATGGGGTGAGGAGGTCGATGACCTTGATGCCCGTCTCGAACATGCGACGGCTCGGCTCGAGCGCGGCGAAGTCCGGCGCCGGGCGGTGAATCTCCCAACGCTCCGAGTTCTTGAAATCGTCGTTGTTGCCA
>RFNE01000320.1 GCA_009927375.1 Actinomycetota bacterium
GTCGTACAAAAACAGCGTCGCCCCGAGCGCCAACAGTTCGGGCAACGGATACGCAAGTCGCGTCATGCGCCCGAGCTTCCACGAGCACCACGGAAGCGCAAGAATGCCGACGACGGCGATGATCTTCATCGCGATTCCGTACGGAAGCACGAGATCCACGAGCAAGATCGCCAGCGCCGGCACGACCATGTAGAAGCGATACACGGGCAAGCCCGAGTACCAGTCCATGCTCCAGCCGGTCAGCTTGAACTGGTGAGCAGATGGTCACGCAGATACGCGGGCGCCCACACGTGCGCACCCATGTCGCCACCCGTCGGGGTGTTGTTGCGCAGAATCAAGCTGGGATGGAGCGTCATCAGCAACGCCACCGTGCAGCCGCCGACGATGAGGATCGTCGAGAATCGCTGCCAGTAGTCCTGACCATCGAGCAACCGCTGGCGGAGACCAACGCGCTCGTCGATCACCTCAGCCGCATCGTGCTCGAGGTCGTCGCCAGTGGTGCTCACGCGACCAAAGCCTAGGTGGCGAGCACGAGGACGAGCCCCGTCACGTTGAACGCGATGTGCGCAACGAGCGAGAGACCGATCCGCTTGGTGCGCGCGAAACACACGCCGAGGACGAGCGCAAAGGCGAACAGTCCCGGAAACTCGACTGGCTCGAGGTGCACGATCGTGAACCACACGGCGGCGATGACGACCGACCATGTTCGCGAGGTGATCGGCTCCAGTCGTGCCTGGAGATATGCGCGATACACGAGCTCTTCGACGAACGGTGCGCCGACGACCACGACGATGGCGAGCACCACGATCCATGCACCGCTTGCCGCATCCACGAGTCCACGTGCGCGACGCTCGACGTCAGCGGGATCGAACGCATCAGGAAATGCCTCGCGCAACGGCCACATCACGAGATTCACCAACACGAGCTGCGATGCGACGCCGATCGGAATCCCCCACGCGTCGCTCCAGGCGAAACGGAAGAAGTAGTCGCGTCGAACGTCGCCCGTCAGCCGCGAGTTCGACGTGTAACGCAACATCGCAAGGAACGGGAGCCACAACCCGAGTGCGGACAGCGCGACGACCCACGTCGGTTGATCGGCACCCGAGTCCGCTGATCCGGTCGCGGCGAGCAGCACACCACTGATGACGACGGCGAGCGCGTAACACGTGATCCACGACAGCGCGAGATAGCCAATGCCGATGCGCGGCGTCGGAGAGAATTCAGGCGGCGGCCCAGACGGGGCCGGCCAGGGCGAGGTCATCCTGCGAGTCGGTTGGGCACGATGACGCGGAACCGATTGCGCCGGTCCTCGAGACGCCAGCCGGTCGGAACCGTGAGGCGCTCCCCGTGGCGATCACACAGGTCATAGCCGTGGGGGTCGACCTCCTCGACGAGGTCATCCATCCACACGAGCGCCCGACCATATTGATAGGTGAGCGTCATCGACGGTTGGTCTTTACACCCACTGCGAGAACACTTGCGAGCCACGTCTCAACGGTAATTCTTGGCACTGCACGCATGGTGGATGATCGGTACGTCCGTGCACGACATGACCGCCCCACAAACTCGGCCGTAGCATGACTCTCGTGAGCAAACTCCCCCCACCCCCACCACCTGCACCCAAGCGCACCAAGTCCAAGCAGCCGTCCTCGGGCGGAGGCAAGACCCCCAACTCGACGCGACCGAACATGCCTCGCTGGGCCGTGTGGGTTCTCGTCGCCATTGCGATCGGCCTGATCGCCGCGCCTCGCCTGTGGCCGACGACGACCGCCACCAAGGTCACCTACACCGAGTTCCTCGACCTCGTCACTCAGGGCAAGGTCGACAACGTCACCATCAACAACTTGAGCAACACCATCTCGGGCACGCTCGCCGACGGCGGCAAGTTCACCACGACCGGTGCGACGGCGTTGTCGGATGCGGACGAACAACTGCTCAAGGAAAAGGGCGTCGACTACGACTACACGACCCCGCAGGGCAACTTCTTCACCAACCTCATCCCGATCCTGCTCCCCTTCTTTTTGATCATGGGATTCTTCATTTGGATGCAGCGCAGGGCGATGGGCCAGGCCGGCAACATCATGTCGATCGGCCGCAGCCGCGCGAAAAACTACAACGCAGACAAGCCGTCGACCACGTTCGCCGACGTTGCCGGTTATGACGGCGTGAAGCAGGAGATCAAGGAAGTCGTCGACTTCCTGCGCATGCCGGAGCGATTCAAGGAAATCGGCGCGCGAGTCCCGAAGGGCATCCTCCTCGTCGGGCCTCCGGGAACGGGAAAGACCCTCTTTGCTCGCGCAGTTGCCGGTGAAGCAGGCGTCGGCTTCCTCTCGGTGACCGGATCGGACTTCATGGAGATGTTCGTCGGCGTCGGCGCGAGTCGCGTGCGCGACCTCTTCCAACAGGCCGCCAAGATGGGTCGCGCGATCATCTTCATCGACGAAA
>RFNE01000254.1 GCA_009927375.1 Actinomycetota bacterium
GAGTTGTGCGAATGCGCGACCGATCTCACTCTCTGGTGCAACTGCGGCGATCGGACGGCCATCGTCTCCACCCTCGCGCAGCGCAGTCATCAGCGGGATCTGGGCGAGCAACGGAACGTTCAATTCGTCGGCGAGCAACTGGCCGCCCCCCGACCCGAACAGTTCATACCGTTTGCCATCGTCACCGGTGAACCACGACATGTTCTCGATGATGCCGCGCACCGGCAGGTTGACCTTCGCCGCCATCGCTGCCGAGAGTCGCGCAACCTTCTGCGCAGCCTCTTGTGGTGTGGTCACGACGAGCACTTCTGCACGCGGGAGATACTGACTCAAGCTGAGTGCGATGTCTCCGGTTCCCGGCGGCATGTCGACGAGCAGGAAGTCGGGTTCGTCCCAGTACACGTCGGTGAGGAACTGCTCGAGCGCCTTGTGCAACATCGGTCCGCGCCACACGACGGCTTGACCCTCGGGAACGAAGTAACCGATCGAGATGCAACGCACTCCCCACGCCTCGGGTGGCAACAACATGTTGTCGATGACCACTGGATCGCGATCGGTGCCAAGCATGCGCGGGATCGAGTAGCCGTAGATGTCGGCATCCACAATGCCGACCTTGTAACCGGCGTTCGCGAGTGCGACGGCGAGGTTCGTCGTCACGCTGCTCTTGCCGACACCACCCTTGCCCGACGACACGAGGATCGCGCGAGTCTTCGAACCGGGCTTGGCGAATGGAATCTCGCGACCTTCTGCATGACCATGGGCCTGCCCAGAGCCTGCAGTCGCTGCGGGATTGCCGTGCAACATCTCGCGCACCTTGGCGCGCTCGGCGTCGTTCATCACGCCGAAGTTCAAGTTCACGTCCGACACGCCAGGAAGTGCACGCAGTGCGCCGTTCACGCGATTCGTGATCTCGTTGCGCAACGGACAACCCGCGACGGTGAGCACGACGGTGAGACCGACCGTGCCGGACTTGTCGACGATGACGTCGCGCACCATGCCGAGGTCGACGATCGAGCGATGGAGCTCGGGGTCCTCGACGGGACGCAGCGCGTCAATGATGGTGTCGGTGCTGGGGGTTGACATTGAGGGCTCCAATAATTTCCACTATGGCCATAGGTAGAATACCGATGTGCCGAGCAAGACCGCCAACCTCACCTCGGGTTCTTTCACCGCCACGGTCTCTGCCATCACGTCTGCCTTCGGGGATCCCACCCGTCGAGCGGTCTACCTCTTCGCCCGCGAGCGTGAGACTGGTGTCACCGCGGCCCAGGTCGCCGAGAAGTTCGACGTGCATCCCAACGTTGCGCGCCACCATCTCGACAAGCTCGCCGCCGGCGGATATCTCGAGATCAGCGTGGAGAAGGTCGGCGCAAAGGGCGCCGGTCGACCCTCGAAGCACTACAAAGCAGTCGCGATGCGCAACTCGAGTTCCCCGTACGCAGCGACGATCTCGTGCTCACACTCCTCGGCAAGACGCTCGCCGCACTTCCCCCCGACCAAGCCGCACGGATGGCTGAAGAAGTCGGTCAGCAGTACGGCAAGGCGATGGCTGCTGGTCTCCAGGGCGACGATCTCACCGCTGGTCATCGCTCGCTTCGCTCCGCGTTGCAGGCCGTCGCCGACGCACTCACCGCGCACGGTTTCGCCGCACACACCGACCAGCGCAGCAATCAGTTGCGCATCGTCAACAACCATTGCCCGTTCGGCGAAGTGGCGATCGAGCATCCGGTGATCTGCGCCGTCGACCGCGGAATGGTCAAGGGAATGTTGGGCGCAATCTACGGCGACACGAGTCCGTCATTGTCTGCGTCGCTGCCGAAGGGTGACACCTTCTGCGCCACTGAAGTCTGAGTCGCTCAGTCTCCCCAGAACCGCTGCTCGCGGAATGGATCGCCGTACATGTGATAGCCGTTCTGCTCCCAGAATCCGGGAGCATCGGTCTCGCGGAGCTCGATACCACGCAACCACTTCGGTGACTTCCAGAAGTACAGGTTCGGCACGAGCAAGCGCACGGGACCACCGTGGATCGGCTCGATCGGCTGGCCATCGTACTCATAGACGACGAGTGATTCGTCGCGCATGGCATCGGCGAGCGGCAGTTCGCCGTGTAGCCGTACTCCGCGTGTCCCATCACGAAGCCCGCACCGTCCTTCACGCCTGCGCGCTCGAGCAGGTCGCGTACGCGCACACCCTTCCACACGGTGTCGAACTTCGACCACTTGGTCACGCAGTGGATGTCGGTCGTCAGCGTGACCGGGAAGCGCGGTGAGCTCTTCGAAGCTCAACGTGAACGGTTGGTGAACCAAACCAAAAATCTTTAAGTCCCATTCACCGGGTGCATACGTCGGCACGTCGCCGACGTGTAACACCGGAAAGCGTTCCGTGAGATATTGGCCAGGTGGAAGACGTGAATCGTCGTAACCCATCTTCGTGACGTTCTCGCGATTGCGATCAAAGAATCCCATCGCTCACTAGTTTGGCCGACCACACCGTTAGATTCATGACCGATGTCGATCTTTCTCGTGCGCCACGCAAAGGCGGGCAAGCGCAGTCAGTGGGATGGAGAAGACGTTCGACGACCACTGGATGAGGCTGGTCGCCGCCAGGCACTCGCGCTCGCCGATCGACTGAGTGAATACAACCCGGTCGCACTCGTGTCATCCCCCGCAGTTCGGTGTCGAGAGACCCTCGAGCCACTCGCGGAACGCTGTGGGCTCGTCGTGGTGAGCGAACCCAAGTTGTACGAGGAACTGCCGTACGAGATCGCCCTCGACTACGTGCTCGGTGTCGCAGATCGCACCGTGCTGTGCAGCCACGGCGACGTGATCCCCGCCATCCTCGATGCACTCGTGCGTCGGGGCATGACGATCGACGGCATGCGTGACACACGCAAGGCTTCCGTGTGGGTGCTGCACAAGGACGGCGACGCGTTCACGACCGCCGAAGTGTGGCCGCCGCCGTCACTCGCCTAGCGCGGCGTCGACCTCGGTCCTGATCGAATCGACGAATCCGGCAACTTCCGCCGGCGGATTGCTCGCCTCGCACAAGTCGAGCGCTTGCTTTGCGCCCTGGGCATCGCCCGCGAAACGGAACTTGACGATGCCCGTGAAGCAATGCGCATCGGGATACTGGGGATCGATTCCGTCGCCCGCTGTAGTCCCTCGAGCGCAGTTGCGACTGCGACGAGCTTGACGTCATCTGCGGCGTCACGCGCGACGAGTGCGATGAGCCACGCGCGGTAGGTCAGTGCCTCGACGTTGTCCGGATTGAGCTCCAACACCTTCGTGTACAACTCGATCGATTGCTGCGGGTCCGAGAAGTTCAACTGGCGAGCCTGCGACAACAACGACGCGGTCGAGTCCTCGATGCCACCCGACGCACTCTGTCCGGGCAGTCGTTGACCCGCGGAGTTGGCGACGAACCATCCAGCGCCGATCGCGACGACGACCACGCCCACGATGATCACGCGACGACGAGCCGTCGGTCGAGGCGACTCCGTCGTCGATTGCTCACGACGCCAGCGCACGAAGAGCAGGCCGAGCCCACCGACTCCGAGGATCCCGAGCGACACCGGAAGGATCCAGATCAGTGCATCGAGGCCGTCCGAACGCGGAACGAGGAGCACGGAGCTGCCGAAGCGATTCTCGATGTAGGAAATGATCTCGTCGTCGGTGCGTTGCGCGCTCGCGACTTGGCGAGCGATTTCTGCACGGACCGACTCCGCGGCCGGAGCGCGGGAGACGTAGATGCTCTCACCCTGACACGTCGGGCACGCGAGCCGCTTGGAGATCGCATCGATTCGGTCCTGTTGGGTGCGTGGCTCACCGGTG
>RFNE01000296.1 GCA_009927375.1 Actinomycetota bacterium
CGACGGAATCAGCATGGGTCACGAGGGCATGCGTGCATCCCTCGTCAGCCGTGAAGTGATCACCGACAGCGTCGAGACGGTCATTCATGCCGAGCGCATGGACGGATTCATCGGGTTTGCCGGCTGCGACAAGAGCATCCCGGCCATGTTGATGGCGGCCGCACGTCTGAACCTGCCGAGCGTCTTCGTCTACAACGGCTCGACGCTTCCTGGAGTGCACAACGGCAAGAACATCGACATCACCACGGTGTTCGAGGCGATCGGTGCGTGTGCTGCGGGAACGATGACGCAAGAGGAACTCGGCCAGATCGAGCGCGCCGCCTGTCCAGGCGAGGGCGCGTGCGGCGGCATGTTCACCGCCAACACCATGTCATCGATTGCCGAGGCGCTCGGCATGAGCCTGCCCGGCACCGCATCGCCACCTGCAGTCGACAAGCGCCGCGAAGACGATGCGCGTCGCGCGGGTGAGGCCGTCGTCAATCTGACTCGTCTCGGGATTTATCCGCGAGACATCATGACGAAGAAGGCGTTCGAGAACGCGATCGCTGTGTTGAATGCACTCGGCGGAAGCACAAATGCGGTGTTGCACCTGTTGGCGATTGCCAATGAGGCAGGTGTCGCACTCGATCTCGAGGACTTCAACCGCATCGCTGCAAGGTGCCGCACATCGCCGACACCAAGCCGGGCGGGAAGTATCACATGACCGACATCGATCGCATCGGTGGCGTGCCTGTTGTCTTGAAGCATCTGTTGGACGCAGGTCTTCTGCACGGTGACGTGATGACCTGCACCGGCAAGACCATGGCGGAGAACTTGGCGGAGATGAATCCACCAGCGCCGGACGGTGATGTCGTGCATCCACTCAGCGATCCGATTCACGTCGAAGGTGGCATCAACATCCTCACCGGATCACTCGCACCGAACGGCTCGGTCGTCAAAGTCGCAGGACTGACAAAAGATCAGATGACCTTCGAAGGAGTCGCTCGAGTGTTCGACGGCGAGGACGGCGCGATGGCCGCGGTGTTGGCGGGCGACATCAAGCCGGGAACGGTGATCGTGATCCGTTACGAAGGCCCGAAGGGTGGACCAGGAATGCGCGAGATGCTCGCCATCACGGGAGCGCTCAAGGGTGCGGGACGCGGAAGCGACTGTGCATTGATCACCGACGGTCGCTTCAGCGGCGGCACGTGGGGATTCTGTATCGGCCACGTTGCGCCGGAGGCGGTCGACGGTGGTCCGATCGCGTTCGTCCAGAATGGCGACAAGATCCGCATCGACGTGCCGACGAAGTCGCTCAACTTGTTGGTTGACGAAGCAACGCTCGCCGAGCGTCGCAAGGGCTGGAAGCCGAATCCTCCTCGCTACACGAGTGGCGTGCTTGCCAAGTTTGCGAAGTTGGTGCAGGGTGCGGAAAAGGGCGCGATCACGAACGTGATCGGCTGAGCCGCTTCGCCAACGCTCGACCCAACGCGATCAACACCCCGAGTGTGATCGTCGCGACGACGATGAACGGCGTTGCGATGCCGTCGCCGAACACCAATCGACGAAGCGCAAGACCGACGATCACGGTCGCGAGCCATGTAATGATGATCGAGCGTCGCTCGAATGGCTTCGTCCAACTTCGCGACACTGGCCAACTCGCAACAAGCGCAATCAGGAATGGCGCTGCCGTGCCGAGAACGCCGGAGATCGATGCTCCTTCGTCGTGATTCCGTCGACCGACGGCAACGAAGATCAGGATCGCAACAACGTCAATCGCCAGCCAGGCGAATCGACGGCTAGGCCTCGTCGTAGTACTCGCGACCAAGGTGCGTGATCTGGTCTTCGCCCATCATCCAGCGCAAGGTGTTCTTGAGCTTGGTCAACTGCACGAAGAGGTCGTGTTCCGGGTGGAGACCAGGGGCGACCTGTGGGCTCTTGTAATAGAACGACAACCATTCCTGAATGCCGCCAAGGCCTGCGCGCTGGGCGAGGTCCATGAACAACACGAGGTCGAGCGCGAGTGGCGCGGCCAAGATGCTGTCGCGGCAGAGGAAGTCGACCTTGATCTGCATCGGGTAGCCGAGCCAACCGAAGATGTCGATGTTGTCCCAACCTTCTTTGTTGTCTCCACGCGGCGGGTAGTAGTTGATCCGCACCTTGTGGAAGACGTTGCCGTACAACTCGGGGAACTTCTCGGGCTGGAGAATGTCCTCGAGCACGCCGAGCTTGGACTCTTCCTTGGTCTTGAAGTTGTCCGGATCGTCGAGCACTTCGCCGTCGCGGTTGCCGAGAATGTTCGTCGAGTACCAACCAGCGAGACCCAACATGCGGGCTCGCAGCATCGGAGCAAGCACGGTCTTCATCAAGGTCTGACCCGTCTTGAAGTCCTTGCCTGAGATGGCGACCTTGCGCTCGGTGGCGAGCTGGCGAAGTACTGGAGTGTCGACGGCGAGGTTTGGTGCACCGTTCGCGAACGGCACACCTTCGAGGATCGCTGCGTACGCGTACAACATGCTCGGGGCAATCGTTGGGTCGTTCGCATCGATTGCCTTCTCGAAGGCCTCGAGGTTCATGTGTGCAGGACCCGGCTCGATGAAGATTTCCGTCGATGCGCACCAGATCATGACCAGGCGGTCGACCTTCTTTTCGTCCTTGAAACGGTTGATGTCTTCGCGGATCGACTCCAGCATCTTGCGCTTGGAGATCTTGCCCATCACGTTGTCGGCGTCGATGTTCTTGACGTAGGTGCGGTCGAACGCGGCCTTCATTGGGCGAACCTCGCGCAGCGTCTCGGCGATTGCCTCGATGTGCTTCGGCCCCTCGAGCACACCCGCGCGCACGGCGGCGACGTAGGCGTCATCCGGGAACGGATCCCACGCGCCCCAGACGATGTCCTCGAGCTTGGCGAGCGGGACGAAATCCTTGATCAGCGGCGAGCGTCCATCCGTGCGCTTGCCGAGACGGATGGTGTCCATCTGGGTCAGCGAACCGATCGGGGCGCCGAGACCGCGCTTGGCGAGTTCAACGCCGGCGATCAGGGTGGAAGCAACGGCGCCAAGCCCGACGGTGAGTACGCCGAGGCGTCCCTCTGCGGGGGCGACGGTTGGCTTGGAATTAGGCATGGGGTCTCCTCAAACGAATGACCCCATAAGGCTACGCCCCGAGGCGACCGTCGGGAGTCATTGAAAACAGGCGGAAACGCCGACATTGACCGACTCTCACCACGCTCAAATCACATCGATGAAATATGAACCGATGTAAAAACACATTTACAGATTTGAGATGCGTGTCGCACGAGTGGGACAGCACTTCATATTTTCTCACACATGTTTCGGCGGAACATGGTGTTATTGACGACCCTTGCGTTCTTTGTCGGCGTCCTCGGCGTCGCAACAGCACGCGCAGACATCTCAGGAGGCGCATCAACGCCCACCTCGACACGAATGCGCTTCGTGACGACTGGTGACGCGCACACATGCGTGATCCTCGACGACTACAGCGTGAGGTGTTTTGGTCTCGGAAGTGAAGGTCGACTGGGTTCTGGTGCGACGGCCAACATCGGCGACGCAGCACTTCGCTCAGTTGCAAGTTCGGCGGCGATTGGTCTCGGGTTGCGGCGGACGGCCCGAGCCATCGCCGCGGGTTCTGCCCACACGTGTGCGTTACTCGATGATGAGACGGTCAAGTGTTGGGG
>RFNE01000208.1 GCA_009927375.1 Actinomycetota bacterium
GTTGCAGCAAGTCGGTGTGCGTCACGAAGTGTTGAACGCCAAGCAGCACACGCGTGAAGCAACGATCGTGACCCAGGCAGGACGTCTCGGTTCGGTGACCGTGGCGACGAACATGGCTGGTCGAGGCGTCGACATCCTCCTCGGAGGGAATCCCGAAGGCCTCGCTCGTCAGCACACGCTCGCAGAGGGCCATGACCCACTCACGCTCGCCGACGAGTTCGCCTTGCCCGTGCCGCTCGAGCAGATGCCGGCCGACTATCGCGACGCACGCGACGCTGCACAACGCCGCTATCGCGAACTGCTCGCCAAGTTCGACGTCGAGTGCAAGGCCGAGGGCGACAAGGTGCGCGCACTCGGTGGTCTGTACGTGCTCGGCACCGAGCGCCACGAGTCGCGCCGCATCGACAACCAGCTGCGTGGACGTTCAGGCCGCCAGGGCGACCCGGGAGAGAGCCGCTTCTACCTCAGCCTTGATGACGAGCTCATGCGTTTGTTTGCGACCGGTGCGCTGTCGTGGGTCATGGGACGCGCGCTACCCGAGGATGAGGCAATCGAAGCATCCATGGTGACGAAGGCGATCGAGCGCGCGCAGACGACGGTCGAGCAGCGCAACGGCGAGATCCGCAAGAACGTGTTGAAGTACGACGAGGTGATGAACGAGCAGCGCAAGGTGATCTACCAGCGCCGCGACCAGATCCTCGAGGGCGTGGACCTGAAGGCCGCCGCGATGGAGTACCTCGCCGAGGCCGTCGACTCGCTCATCGACACCCACTGCGTGTCGGACGCCGAGGACGAGTGGGACACCAACGCACTCGCCACCGAGGTGAGCTCGTTCTGGCCAACCCGCATCACGCGTGAGGCGCTCGCAGATTGCGCATCGACGGATGAGATGTACGACCTCTTGATGGCCGATGCGTCGGCCTACTACGCCCAGCGCGAGACCGAGATGGGCGAGTCCACGATGCGCGAGGTCGAGCGCCAAGTGATGTTGCAGATCATCGACCAGCGCTGGCGCGAACACCTCGAGGAGATGGACTACCTGCAGGAAGGCATCAACCTGCGCGCGGTCGGCCAGAAGGACCCGTTGACCGAATGGCAGCGCGAAGGTTTCGAGATGTTCGGCGCGCTGATGACCGGCATCGCCCAGGACTTCGTGAAGTACGTGATGCACGTGCAGGTCGTGCGCAAGGACATTGCCGCGCCAGTCGTTCAGAACGTGCAGGAGTCCTCATTTGATGCCGACACACTCGGTGGATTCACGGGTGCCGACGAAGCTCCAGTTCCGCAGAGCGCTCCCGCACAGAAGACCGTGGTGAAGGATGCGACCGACTGGTCGGCGACTCCGCGCAACGCCCCGTGTCCCTGTGGGTCGGGCAAGAAATACAAGATGTGCCACGGACGCAACTAGGTCTGGGTAGTTCGCATGCGTGATTTTTCTTTCGACTTGGGTGAGGTCCGTCGTCGCGTGGACGAGGCCGCCGCATATTTGAAGATCGATGCCTCGCGTGCACGTCTCGCCGAGCTCGAGATCGAAGTCGCCAAGCCCGACCTGTGGAACGACCAGGAGAACGCCAAGCGCGTCAACACCGAGTACTCGAACTTGAAGGGTGACCTCGAGGAGTTCACGTCGCTCGCGAGTGCAGTTGACGACCTCGAAGTGCTGCACGAGATGGCACGCGAGATCGACGACGCTTCACAGGAGCCCGAGCTCGAATCGGGGATTGCGTCCGTGCGAGCCAAACTCGACGCACTCGATCTGCGCAGCTTGTTCACCGGCGAGCACGACGAGGCCGATGCGATCGTGCAGATCAATGCCAAGGACGGCGGAGTCGATG
>RFNE01000081.1 GCA_009927375.1 Actinomycetota bacterium
TTCACGATTGTGGATGCCCTGATCTATCCCGTTCACTTGGTGTTTTTCGTAGCGGTGCTGTGTGTCAGCGTGTGGCGCCGCTTCATTTTGCGGACCGTGTCGTGGAAGGACCGCTCGGTTCGGATTTAAGGCTGGAGAAAGACCTTCGAGCGGTAGAACTGGAGTTCTCGCACGCTCGCCTTGATGTCCTCCATCGCGCGGTGTTGGCCGCTCTTGGATGGACGGTCGATCCCGACCTTCGGATACCACCGCTTGGTGAGTTCCTTGATCGTCGAGACGTCGACCGATCGATAGTGCAGGTAGTTCTCGATGTCCGGCAAGTACTTCGCGAGGAATCGGCGATCGGTTCCGATCGAATTTCCGCAGAGCGGAATCGTTCGAGGCTCAGGGACATGCAGCTTGATGAAGTCCAATGTCTTTGCGCCAGCCTCTTCGAGTGAAATCGAACTCGCTCGTATCGCATCAAGGAGCCCAGATTTCGTGTGCATGTCCACGACGATCTGCTCCATTCCCGCAAGCCGATCCTCTGGCTGGTGGATGACGAGATCGGGACCTTCAGCGACGATGTTCAGTTCGTCGTCGGTGATCAATGTGGCGATTTCGACGATTACGTCACGCTCTGGGTCGAGACCAGTCATCTCGAGATCCATCCACACCAGCACGTCATGCAATCTAGGCGTATTCTCGTCACATGTCTAAAAACGTGATCGTCGATGTTCGACGACTCGACCCCGACTTGCCGTTGCCGCAAACTGCGCATGCTGGTGATGCCGGTGTCGATCTGCATGCGCGTGAAGACGCACTCTTGAAGTCAAACGGTGGTCGTGTGCTCGTCCCGACCGGACTCGCTGTTGCGATTCCCGTCGGCTATATGGGGATCGTCGTGCCGCGGAGTGGTCTCGCGCTGAAGCACGGGATTTCACTCGTGAACACGCCAGGAATCATCGACAGCGGCTATCGCGGAGAGCTAAAGGTCGTGATGATCAATACGGATCCGACGTCTGATTACCAAGTTCGTCGGGGAGATCGCATCGCACAACTCATCATCCAGGAGATCGTCGCCGTGAACTGGCACGAAGTCGATGAGTTGTCTGGTGATGATCGCGGCGGTGGCTTCGGCCACTCTGGTCGCTAGCTCTTCGGCACTCGACTGACGAGTACGCCGTCTCGCTCGAGATCGGTGATTGCTTCAGTTGACATGCCGAGAATTTCTCGGCAGACAAACTCGTTGTCCTCACCTCGATACTTGGTGACTCCCTGTACGGACGTGTCCGATTCCGAGAAGTGCCATGGGCTGTTGGGCACACGAATGACTCCATCACCACGGTCAGAGACGTCCACCACGGCTTCTCGCTCCTTCGCCCATTGCGTTGTCGCGATCTCGTCCACGCTCCGGAGCCGACCAGTAGCAAGGCTGTGCCGATCGAAGATCTTCTCGATCTCCTCGGCATTGGCGACCGTGCGTGCCCACGCACGGATTTCATCCATCAGGCTCGCGAAGTTGTCGAGCCGTAGCTCGACGGTGCTGAAGCGAGGATCGCTCAACAGCTCGGTCTTGCCCATGGCTCCGACGAAGAACTCGAATGTGCCCTTCTCTGCCGGGTGGCCGCTGACGACGACGACCGAACCATCCGCAGTCGTCAGGACGGGATAGTCGGCGGGCTGGAACGACCGAATCGTTCCAGGTGCCACGGGATCAGCCCACAGCTGATTGTGGGCGTGTTCATTCACGTACAGCATCGTTTCGGCCATCGACACGTCGATGTACTGACCTCGGCCAGTGCGCTCGCGTTGATAGAGCGCGGCCAAGATCGC
>RFNE01000221.1 GCA_009927375.1 Actinomycetota bacterium
GGTGTTCGCAGTGCTCCTCGTGGCGAGCATGTGGTTGGCGGACAGACTTCGACCGTCAGTCGTTCCGCCGTCACCTGAACAGAGGGCTCTGGATGGCTATCGCCAGTTGGGAACTCGGAGCCAATGGGTTTTCCGCATCGTTGTTGGACTCGTACTCGGCTTGATGGTTGGGCTTCCTGCTGCAACGCAGTGGGATTCATGGCTCCAATTCCGTCATTCGCAGCCTTTTGGCATCCTTGATCCACTCTTTGGCGAGGACGTGTCGTTCTACGTCTTCCAGCTCCCGTTTGCTGGATTCGTCGTCAATTGGCTTTTTGGAGCCCTCCTTCTGACCCTCTTGGTTTCGGCCGGAGTTCACTATCTCAACGGTGGCATTCGACTGCAGAATCAAGGTCGAAAGGTCAGCCCCCAGGCAAAGGCACACATCTCCGTGCTTCTTGCGCTCTTGGCGTTGACGAGAGCAGGCGGTTACTGGTTGTCGAGATTCGGTTTGACCACGTCGACACGTGGCGTTGTGAAGGGTGCGACGTACACGGACGTCAACGCCCAATTGCCAGCGATCAACCTCATGATCCTCGTGTCAATTGCCGTCGCACTCCTGTTCCTGTGGAACGTGAGGCTTCGCGGTTGGCGAATTCCGGTTCTTGCCACTGGACTTTGGTTGATCATCGCGACGACGGCAGGGACGATCTACCCGGCGATCGTTCAGCGTTTTTCTGTCCAGCCGAATGTGAGCACGAAGGAACTTCCGTACATTGACAGAAATCTTGAGGCAACAAAGGTGGCACTCGGACTTGACAGTGTCGAGACCAAGTCGATTTCCTTTGAGCCGATCACACCCGATGACGTGTCTGCGTCAATCGATTCGATCCGCGATGTTCGCCAGCTCGACCCGTCGGAGATGCGTGATCGATTCGCACTCGACGAAGGACAGTCGTCGTTTTATGCGATCCGAGACCTTGACGTCGATCGTTATTCGGTTGATGGTCGAATCCAGCAAGTGCTCCTCGGAACGAGAGAGTTGAACACCGACGGTATCCCCAACAGGACGTGGGTCTCTCGGCATCTGATCTACACACATGGTTGTGGTGTGGTCGCCGCTCCCGCGAGCCAAGTGACGTCCGATGGCCGACCTGTGTATGTCGACCTTGGTGTGACCAAGCCGCAGTTGTACGTCGGTGAGGGTTTGTCTGAATACGCAGTCCTAGGAACAAGTCAGCAGGAACAAACGTGCGCGGGTGTCGCCAATGACCCGTATTCTGCTGACGGCGGTGTGAAGTTGTCCAGCGTCGTGCGTCGTACTGCATTCGCGCTTACCTTCAATGAGTACAACCTCTTCGGATCAAGCCTGATTGAGCCCGAGTCACAGATCCTGTGGGTCCGAAATGTTCGTGATCGCGCAGAGAAAGTTGCACCGTTCCTTCGGTTTGACGCGGATCCGTACCCCGTAGTCGTGGATGGCGAAGTGAAGTGGATCATCGAGCTTACACCGTGTCCAACCGATATCCCTATTCACAGTCGGCAAACGTCAATCAGTTGACACCGGGATCAGGCTTGAATGCCGACTTCAACTACGTCCGCAACAGCGTAAAAGTCGTTGTTGAGCATATTCGGGAGAGATGACGTTCTATGTCGTCGATCCGACGGATCCGATCATCCAGACATGGTCGGCTGTTTTCCCGGATCTGTTTACTCCAGTCTCGAAAGCTGCACCTGAAGTTGTTGATCACTTCCGTTACCCAGAGGATCTCTTCCGCGTGCAGACGAACATGTATGGCCGCTATCAGTTCGGTGACGCCGCACTGTTCTTCAATCGCGATGCCGCGTGGAGTGTTGCGCAAGCTCCACCTTCGGAACCTGATGTCAATACCGTTGCTGGTGGAGTAGCGACGGATCTTGCAAATCCTGATCTCATCGACGTCCAAGAAGCCAACGTCGCACGATTTGAGCCGTATTACACGTTGTTCCACGAACCAGGAACGACCTCAACTCCTGGTCGCTTTTCCATGCTTCGACCCTTTGTTCCATTCTCAGCTGACGATGCTCGTAAAGAGCTCCGCGCCTTCATGGTGGTCTCGAGCGAACCAGAAACGTACGGGATCACGGTGTACACGATCGATGGTCAGCTACCAGAAGGACCAGCGACAGTTGCCGCAGAGTTTGGGAGCGACCCCATCATTTCTCAGCAGATCACGTTGCTTGACCAGCGTGGATCACGCGTCGTCTTTGGTGATCTTCAACTAGTGCCGGTTGGGAAGGGACTTGTCTATCTCAGACCTCTCTTCGTACGACCTGACGATGCAAATGCACGACAGATCTTTGTTCGCAAGTTCCTTGCCTCTTACAACAACAAAGTGGTGATCGGAGAGTCCCTGGCGGATGCGGTCAACAAGTTGTTCACTGGCGCAGGTTCTCAGCTTGGTTCGGCGACG
Organism: Actinomycetota bacterium; assembly: GCA_009927375.1. Lineage (GTDB taxonomy): Bacteria > Actinomycetota > Acidimicrobiia > Acidimicrobiales > Ilumatobacteraceae > UBA3006. The sequence continues at coordinate 2,433 of RFNE01000221.1, forward strand.
TCGGGTTCGACCGAAGAAACCGAATCTGGTGGAACGTCCGATACGTCAACGTCCGTCACTGTGCCGTCGAACGAAGGGGCATCCCCAGATGAGCTTCTTCGTCAGGCTGAACAGCTCTTCGCCGAGGCCGATGCTGCACTGGGTCAGAACCCACCAGACTTTGCCACGTATCAGAAGAAGCTTGCTGAGGCCCGTGCCTTGGTAAGTGAGGCGATCAGCCTGCTTGCTGGCTAACTACCAGGCAGTCCAACCGCCATCGATGACCAGATTGTGTCCGGTCACGTACCGTGACATGTCGCTTGCGAGAAACGCCACGCCAGCCTTGTAATCCTCTTCGGTTGCCATTCGCTTGAGCGGGGTCTTGTTTGCGTAGGCATTTCGGAAGACTTCGAGATGATCGCGGTAGACACCTCCGGGAGAGAGCGTGTTCACGCGAACGTCCGGGGCCAGTGTGGTTGCGAGCCAACGAGTGAGCTGGATGATGCCACCCTTGCTTGCCGCATAGCCGGCAGCGTTCCCCATGTCGGTCCCTTCATAGATGGACCAGTCTGGGCCAACGATTCCATAGGTCGAACCGAAGAAGATCATCGAACCGTTCGGGCTCTTTCGCAGGTGCTCGACGCATCCCTGCGCAAGCAGGAATGCGGATGTCAGATTGATCTCAATGCCGCGACGCCATTGAGTCACGCTCTGATCCTCGAATCGAGTCGTCCAGCCGCCAAGCTCGGGATTCACAATCGCCGCAAGGTGAACGAGGACATCGATGCGTCCAAAGTGGTCGACAACCGTGTTTGGAATGGCACGAACTTCAGGCTCGGATTCCAAGTCGGTGACGATCTCGAGGACTTCGACGTCGTGCTGCTTGCGAATCTCTTCCGCGACTGCACGAACTCGATCTTTATTGATATCGACGATTGCCAATTTGCTTCCAAGCTCGGCCAATCCTGAAGCTGCAACACTTCCGATGTGACCCGCCCCACCGATGACAAGAGAAACACGACCATCCATCCGCGACAGGTCGTTGATCGATTTGCCGAGGTTCATGTGCTCTCCTTGTCCCTGCGAGCTAGTAGAAATTCTGCGTACGCAATATCGTCTTCCGTGTCGATATCGACGCAATGCGTCTTCGGCAGTACGACTGCACGAGTCTCACCATCGTAGATCGACGTTGCAGTAAGCAAGTAGTCGCATTTGATGATGAATGCGACTGTTGAAACATCGTAAACCTGTGGCGCAGCTTGCCTGTTGTAGATCCGTTGCGCAGGTTCATTCACGAGTCGTACTTGTTGTGTCGCATCATCGATCGTCACCATGTTGAACCATGGGTTCTTGTGGGCATCAGATACCGCCATGATTACGTCTGCGTCTGACGATGCAGCAAGGTCAGTGCACTTGTTCAGGTCGTCGAGCGTTCGGAGCGGCGCAACGCAGGGAACGGCCATCAAGTACCGGGGATCATCACCTTGTTCACGCAGATACTTCACCATGTGACACCATGCATCCCACTCCCGAGAAGTGTCTTGAGCAAGCTCGGCTGGACGGAGCCATGGTGCTTCCGCACCGAATCGACGCGCCTCGTCGGCAATCTGCGGTGAGTCGGTAGAGCACAGCACGCGGGTCACGTGTCGCGCCTGCTTCGCTTGAACTACCGCGCGCTGGATGAGGGACTGTCCGCCGACAATTCTCAAGTTCTTGTTGGGGACGCCTTTCGAACCACCTCGGGCGAATACCCCTGCAACAATCGTTGTCTCTGGCACGATGACCTATTCCGCGATGCCGACTGGTTTGCCAGACATCGCTGATTTCTCTATTGCCTCAATCGTATTGAGAATGTGTACGCCTTGAGCGACATCACACGAACCGATCGCACTGTCATGTTCTCCAGTAATGGCAAACGTGAGGAGGGATCGTGCCGCTCGATCACGCTCTCCGGGTTCGGCGATGTACAGAACCTCCGTTGACCCGTCATTGAGAATCTTGGTGACCGAACCAGCGAGCAAATCGGCCCGAATGTGAACGCGGGAAAGACTGCATCCCAGTGGCGATAGGGGACATCAGTTGTCATGTCGAGATGAATTCGGGACTGAATGCCAGATCCGCTCAGTGTGAAATCTGCACCTGTTTCGACTCGTCCGTCAGTCGGTGCTCCGTCAAATGAAAGTGGGATTCTTGAACCACCAGGGGACGTGCAGCTAAATAGCTGATTGCATCGATTTCGTGGCTCAATTCACGAAGCACTCCGCCACCAAGATCTTTTCTCGCTGTGACTGAGTTGTCGGCCGACACATCTGGTCTCCAATGTCGGAGATGCTGACCGTAAGCCAAGGAAACCGATGTCAAGGAAGTCTTGCCTTGACGGCAAATCTCTTCGTGAAGCCTCAAAGGCGTGTCACTAAACCTCAAGTGATGACCAACGGTAATTCTCAAGCTTCGCTGCACCGCTAGCTTGCAAATTTCATGACCATCTCTAGAGTTGACTGCAATCGGCTTTTCCAACATGAACGTAGAACAGGAACGTGAGAGTTGTTCTAGATCTGTGTGGTGCAGTGTCGCGGCACTTGCAATCGCGACGAAGCTCGGTTGAGTGGCAATCCCATCGTTGAGGCTGGTGAGGATGTCAATGTTGGAGGAGCGGATCAGATCCAATGGCTGGATGCTGTTCGAACGCTTCACGAGCGCAATTCGAGCGTTTGGAAAGAGATCACGTATGCAAAGTGCATGACGCCTGCCTGCACTTCCTGACCCAATTACCAGGAAGCTATCCATAGATCTCGTCCACTAACGCTCTAACCCGCTCTGGGTCGGGTGTGTCACTGTTCGTGCAACGCGCCAGCGTTTTCGCAAGCAGCGAATTGAGTGGGTCAAACTGCATGACGATGGGAGAGAAGGTTCGGTGAACATCGAGCCACTCATCATCGGTGCA
>RFNE01000003.1 GCA_009927375.1 Actinomycetota bacterium
CGCATGAGTGGTCGCACGATCTCGATGAAGGCGATGTCTTCGCCTGGTTCGCGAGACAGCGTCTCGTGCACGAGCGCGATGGTGCGGATGCGGCGAACGGACTCACTTACTGCTTCCTTGGCCTCGTCCGAGGTGAGTCGGCGGGCCTGCAGACGCAGCAAGCTCGAGATCGTCTGCAGGTTGTTCTTCACGCGGTGGTGGATCTCGCGGATCGTGGCGTCCTTGGTGAGGAGCAATCGATCGCGACGACGCAGTTCGGAGACGTCGCGAAGGAGCAACACTCCGCCCGTCACCTCGACCGACTTCCCCGCGTTCTTGAGGAGTGGAATGGAACGAATGAGGAGCGTCACCTCGGCGGTCTGCTCGACCTCCTCGATCACGGGTTCACGGCGCTCGAAGGAATGGCGCGCGACGCTCTCTGCGACGCCGAGTTCGGCGAGTGTCTGACCGACTGCATTCGTGCTCACGCCCACGCGATGGAGCGCGGACACCGCATTCGGCGATGCGTAACGAACGCGAGTGTGTGCGTCGAGGACGACGACACCGTCGCCCACGCGTGGTGCGACGCCCGCATCCGCCACGCCACTGGCGAACGGATAGAGACCTGCGGCAACCATCTCGGAGAGTCGAGTGAAGATGTCGGCATACGTGCTCTCGAGCTGGCCCGGTCGACGAGCGTTGTCCGTCACCCACTCACGCGTGAGGATGGCGATGATCGTGCCGTTGAAGCGCACGGGAATGGCAAGCATGTTCGCCGGACCACCGATCGCTTGCACGAAGATCTCTCCCGTGACGATCTCGCCCTCGGTGAGGCAGCGATCGAGCACGATGCACTCGCTCTCACTCGCCCACGAATTAACGTAGTCGGCTTGGTACAGCGTCTGGCCGGTGGCCGCGCGAACCTGAGCAGACGTCATCCATCTCCCCGACTGGTCCTGCAGATACAGGAGCATGTCGGCGAAGGAGAAGTCCGCGAGCATCCCCCACTCGGACACGAGCGTCGAGAGATGGTCGATCGCCTCGTCGTCGAGGTTCGTGTGTTCGTTGGCGAGTTCGACGAGGGTCGGCATACGGTTCCCCCAGTCTGCCCTACGTGCGCGTGACGCTTCGACCGAGGTCGACGAGGGATGCGACGTCGGTGATGTCTGAGCCCCTGAGACCCGAGATCCACACGTTCGCCCCGAGCGGTGTGAGTGCTGCTCGCAACTGCTCGAGCCTGCGTTCCTGGGTGCTGGCGACCACATCGATTGCAGCCACGCGCTCGAGTGCGCCGGACACGACGCGACGCACGTCGACCGCGGTCGCCCCTGGAAGAACCTCGAGGAGTTCGCTGACGACCGCCGAATCCTGCGTCACCACGCCGAGCCGATCCGCTGCGTCGCGGGCAGAAGCGACCACATCGTGGTCGATCACCCGATTGGCGACGACCCGCGAAGTCCGAACTTTCGCTTGGTCAACTCCGCGAGCAAGTACTGCGCCTCATAGAGCGGCGCGTTCTCGAGGGTGGTGACGACGACGAACGAGGTGCGCTCGTCCTGCAACGTGCGCTCCACGTCGGTTGCTCGCGCCACGAATCCCGACTCCATCGACCGCAGCAACGTGAAGAACTCTGCGATGTCACCGAGGAAGCGCTGGCCGAGGATGCGATCGGCGATCTGGAAGAACGGACGCGACGCAAGCGAGAGCACACCCGTCGAGGTCGCCGTCGTGAGCAACTTGAGCAGGCGTGAGCCGAAGAACTCTCGCATTCGTCGTGGCGCGTCGAGGACGTCGAGCGCGTTGCGCGACGGTGGCGTGTCGACGACGATCACGTCGTAGTTCCCCGAGGAGTACTCGGCATACAGGCGTTCCATGGCGATGTAGTCGTGTGAGTGCACGAAACGCTCGGTGAGG
>RFNE01000002.1 GCA_009927375.1 Actinomycetota bacterium
GCCGCGCTGAACGGCAAGAGCGAGACGCTGTCGATCACCGACGACAAGGGTCGCGAAGTCGTGGTGCCGAGCGCCAAGGTCGCCTACGTCGAGTTCGGCGCGCCAGAAGGCGCACGCAAGTTGGGCTTCGGAAGCTGACCACACCGCGGCTCATCGACCGCCGCCTGCTGTTCGTCACGGGCAAAGGCGGGGTGGGCAAGTCGAGCATCGCTGGTGCGCTCGCACGCGTCGCAGCCAACCAAGGCAAGCGCACGTTGGTGGTCGAGATGGACGCCAAGGGCGCCCTCGCCCAAACGCTGAACCAGTCCGAACTTTCCTTCACACCGCGTGAGTCGCCCCGAACCTGTTCGCGATGGCGATGAACACGGAAGATGCACTGCGCGAGTATCTGAAGCTGTTCGTGCGCATTCCGTTCATCACGAGCATCGGGCCGCTCGCCAAGATGTTCGACTTCGTCGCGCAGGCCGCGCCGGGCGTGAAAGAGATCCTCGCGGTCGGGAAGTTGTGCTGGGAGGTGCGCGAGCGTCACTACGACGTCGTCATCGTGGACGCCGAGGCGACCGGGCACATCGTGGCCCAAGTGGACGCACCAGCTTCACTTGCGCGACTCGTGCAGGTCGGCATCATCCGTGATCAGACGCGCTGGATGCAGGAGATCCTCCACGACGCACGCACGACCGGCGTGGTGGTCGTGACGACTCCCGAGGAAATGCCCGTCGTCGAGACGATGTCGCTCATCGACACGTTGACCTCGACGACGAACGTGCCCGTTGCTGGAGTGGTCGCCAACCGCGTCTACGACGACGTGACGACACCAGACGATCGGCGACTCTTGCGCGACGTGCTTTTGGCTCTCGCAACCCTCGACACCCAACTCGCTCGTGACGTGCGAGCGATCGGTGCCGTGGCGACGCTGTCGGTCGAGCGCCGGGAGCGTGCCGAGGAACATCTCTTGACGCTGTCTGGCTACTTGACGACAAAGGCCGTTCCTCTGACCATCGTTCCCGACCTTCGCGTGGCGAGTACGAAGATCAACGAGGCGCTTGCCGAAGCGCTCGCAGAGGAATTGTCGTGAACGGCGCCGAAGCACTCGTCGGTGATTCGTCGCTCGTCGTCGTGTGCGGCAGTGGTGGGGTGGGCAAGACCACGATGGCCGCTGCCCTCGGTACGGCGCTCGCGACAACGCGGGATTCGCGGGTCTTGGTGCTCACCGTCGATCCCGCCCGCAGGCTCGCAGA
>RFNE01000265.1 GCA_009927375.1 Actinomycetota bacterium
CCGGAAATCGCAAGCCGCGCACACGTCGAGGCGTTGACCCCGGTGATCGACGAGGCGCTTTCGCGCGCGAACGTCTCCTTCGACCGGATTGATGCGGTAGCGGCAACGGTCGGACCCGGGCTCATCGGAGCACTCCTCGTTGGAGTCAGCGCGGCGAAGTCGATCGCGCTCGCATTGGACGTGCCCTTCGTTGGCGTGAATCATCTCGAGGCACATCTCTATGCGGCGCTGCTCGACGATCCAGATGTCGAGTTCCCGATGCTCGTCGCACTGGTGTCGGGCGGTAACACCCTCCTCGTCGACGTGCAGGGGCATGGCCACTATCGCATCGTCGGCCAAACCATCGACGACGCAGCGGGTGAGGCCTTCGACAAGGTTGCGCGGTTCCTCGAACTCGGCCATCCTGGCGGACCAGCGATCGATCGCATCGCACAGACGGGGGACGAGGAGGCGATCGACTTCCCGCGAGCGATGCTGCACGACGGATTGGACTTGTCGTTCAGCGGTTTGAAGACGGCGGTCGTCAACCACGTGCGCAAGCATCCCGAGGTGTCGACGGCAGACGTTGCAGCGTCATTTCAGCGCGCAGTCGTCGACGTGCTCGTGGCCAAGGCGACGTCGGCTGCGCGAGCGTGCGGTGCCCGCACGATCGCCCTTGGCGGAGGTGTGGCGGCGAATTCGTTGCTGCGGGACGAGATGTCGCGGGTGTGCGCGGAGTCGGGCTGGCGCCTCGTCTTGCCCAGTCGGGCCATGTGCACGGACAATGCCGCAATGATCGCGTCGGCCGGTTGGTACCGTTTGCGCAGTGACGGAGCGTCGCCGCTGTCGAGCGGTGCGCTGCCGAACCTGAAACTCACCGATTCGATTCCCCGATGACCGCGACCGAAGCGACTCCCACCCCCGTCCTTGCGCCACTGCGCCTCGGAACCCATGAGGTGTGGCCACCGGTCGTGCTTGCGCCGATGGCGGGAGTGACGAACGCTCCCTTTCGCAGTCTGTGCCGACGCTTCGGTCCTGGTCTCGTCTATGTGAACGAAATGGTGATGGCGACCGGGATCGTGCACGGGAGCCGAAAGACCGACACCATGCTCACGTTTTCTTCCGACGAGCAGTTTCGCAGTTTGCAGTTGTACGGCAGTGACCCCGCGATGCTGAGCGCGGCGATCGACAAGCTCGGGCGCGAGGGGCGAGTCGATCACATCGACATGAACTTCGGCTGTCCTGCACCGAAGGTCACGCGTCGCGGTGGAGGAGCCGCGGTTCCGGTGAAGCGCAACTTGTTGCGCGCGATCGTCCGCTCGGCGGTCAAGACCGCCAGTGCGTACGGGATTCCGGTGACGTGCAAGTTCCGCATGGGAATCGACGACTCACTGCTCACGCACGTGGAGACCGGAGTGATCTGTGCAGAAGAGGGTGCCGCCGCGATTGCGCTCCATGCCCGTACCGCCCAGCAGCACTATGCGCCGAGTGCGCGGTGGGAGGCGATTGCAGAGTTGAAGCAGGCCGTCGGTTCGATCCCCGTCCTCGGCAACGGCGACATCTGGGAAGCAAGTGACGCCGTGCGAATGGTGAACGAGACCGGTTGTGATGGCGTCGTGATCGGGCGTGGATGCCTCGGTCGACCGTGGTTGTTCCGCGATCTCGTCGACGCCTTCAGTGGAAAGCCGATCTCGCCGACGCCACTGCTCGGTGACGTCCTCGACATCATGGTTGAACACGGTGAGATGTTGTGCGCGCACCTCGGTGCGGATCGTGGCATTCGCGACTTCCGCAAGCACACGAGCTGGTATCTCACCGGTTATCCCGTCGGTGGTGCGATGCGTCGATCGTTCAGCGAGATCTCGTCATTGGACGAGCTGCGCGGACTTGCCGCGTCGCTCGACCGCAGCATCGAGATCGTGCCCGGTGGCGAGCGCATCTCTCGTGGACACACGAACGGTCCGATCAAGGTGCATGCCCGAGAACTATCTCGCGGACCGTGACGACATGACGATCCCCGACGACGGGGACGTGATGGCACTCAGCGGTGGCTGACGCGCCGACGCCGCTCGCGCAAGCCGACATCGTGCTTGCGTCCAGGTCACCAAGGCGAATCGAGTTGTTGACGCAGTTCCTCGACCACGCATGCGGTGAGGGAGCGGTGTCGTTTTCGATCGAGCCTGCGGACCTCGATGAATCTCCTCTTGAGGACGAAACGCCGACGGCACACGTGCGCAGGCTCGCGCTCGCCAAGGCGCACGTCGTCGCGCGACGCCATCCGACGGCAGGTCCGTCGCGCGTCGTGATCGGCTCGGACACGACTGTCGACGTCGACGGTGAGATCTTTGGGCAACCGACCGACGCGAACGATGCACGGCGCATGCTGAAGTCATTGTCCGGTCGAACGCACCGCGTGCACACGGCGGTCGCAGTGATTCGAGGGGAGCGCGTCGCCGAAACCCTCGAGACGTCCCTCGTCACGATGATGCCGATCTCCGATGAGCTCCTCGAGTGGTACCTGGGGACCGGGGAGTCGATGGGCAAGGCGGGCGCGTATGCGATCCAGGGGGACGGCGGAGTCCTCGTCGAGCGGGTCGTCGGGAACACCTCGGCGGTCATCGGGCTGCCGGTCGGGGCCCTCGGGGACCTCCTTGCCAATGTGGGCTTCAGTTGGAAAATCGGGGCCTAGAGCCCTATCCTTAGCACTCGCACCGTTTGAGTGCTAACAGCAAGAAACACGTTCAACAGCGCGGAACCAGCCGTTCCGCCGACACGGAGGACCCCACCATATGAACCTGAAGCCCCTAGACGACCGGATCGTTGTTGAGCCAAGCGAAGCCGAGGAGCGCACGGCATCTGGTCTCGTCATTCCCGACACCGCCAAGGAAAAGCCGCAGCAGGGCAAGGTGCTCGCCGTCGGCCCAGGCCGTTGGAGCGACGACGAAGGCAAGCACTTCCCGCTCGACATCAAGGTCGGCGACACCGTTCTGTACAGCAAGTACGGCGGCACCGAAGTCAGCCACTCGGGCAAGGACCTGCTCATCCTCACCAGCCGCGACGTTCTCGCAATCGTCGGCAAGTAATCCCCCCACCACACAAAAGGAACGAAGACACACATGGCAAAGCAACTGAAGTTTGACGAAGAGGCACGCCGCGCCCTCGAAGCCGGCGTGAACAAGCTCGCCGACGCAGTGAAGGTGACGTTGGGACCAAAGGGTCGCAACGTGGTGCTCGACAAGAAGTTCGGCGCACCAACCATCACCAACGACGGCGTGTCGATCGCCAAGGAAGTCGAACTGGAAGATCCATTCGAGAACATGGGCGCTCAGCTCGTCAAGGAAGTCGCGACGAAGACCAACGACGTGGCCGGTGACGGAACCACGACCGCAACGGTCCTCGCCAGGCGATGGTCCAGCACGGCATGCGCAACGTTGCCGCAGGCGCGAACCCGATGGGTCTCAAGCGCGGCATCGAGAAGGCAGTCGCTGCAGCAGTCGAGTCGATCAAGAGCCAGGCCAAGGAAGTCGACGACAAGAACGACATCGCCAGCGTCGCGACCATCTCGGCAGCTGACGCATCCATCGGCAAGGTCATCGCAGATGCGATCGACAAGGTCGGCAAGGACGGCGTCGTGACGGTCGAGGAGTCGAACACGTTCGGCACCGAGCTCGAGTTCACCGAGGGTATGCAGTTCGACAAGGGTTACCTGTCGCCGTACTTCGTGACCGACGCAGACCGCCAGGAGGCAGTGCTCGAGGATCCATACATCCTCTTCCACTCGGCAAAGATCTCGACCGTCCAGTCGATGTTGCCGGTGCTCGAGGGTGTCATGAAGACGGGTCGCCCGATGGTGATCATCGCCGAGGACGTCGAGGGTGAAGCACTCGCGACGCTCGTCGTGAACAAGATCCGCGGCACGTTCAACTCGGCAGCCGTCAAGGCCCCAGGCTTCGGAGACCGTCGCAAGGCGATGCTCCAGGACATGGCGGTCCTCACCGGTGGTCAGGTCATCAGCGAGGAAGTCGGTCTCAAGTTGGAGAACGTCTCCCTCGACCTGCTCGGCCGTGCCAAGCGCGTCATCATCAACAAGGACAACACCACGATCGTGGATGGCGCGGGCCAGAAGGACGAAGTCAACGCCCGCATCAGCCAGATCAAGGCCGAGATCGACAACACCGACTCCGACTGGGATCGCGAGAAGCTCCAGGAGCGCCTCGCCAAGCTCGCCGGTGGCGTTGCCGTCATCAAGGTCGGTGCAGCGACCGAGGTCGAGTTGAAGGAAAAGAAGCACCGCATCGAAGACGCCGTGTCGGCGACTCGTGCAGCGATCGAGGAGGGCGTCGTCGCAGGTGGCGGCACCGCACTCATCCGCACCCGTCCGGCCGTGTTGAAGGTCGTCGAGTCGCTCTCGGGCGACGAGGCAACCGGCGCGCGCAGCGTGTATGACTCGCTCGTCGCACCAGGTCGTCACATCGCGGACAACGCTGGTCTCGAAGGTGCAGTCGCCATTCAGCGCGTCGAATCCGAGAAGGGTTCGGTCGGTTTGAATGCCGCAACCGGTGAGTACGTCGACCTCGTCAAGGCCGGCATCATCGACCCAGCCAAGGTGACTCGTGCAGCGTTGCAGAACGCCGCATCGATCGCCGCGCTCGTCATCACCACCGAGTGCCTCGTCGCAGACAAGCCGGAGAAGAACCCGGCACCTGCAGGCGGCGGCATGCCCGGTGGCGGCATGGGAATGATGTAAGTCGTTCCACGGCACAGCAGT
>RFNE01000293.1 GCA_009927375.1 Actinomycetota bacterium
CTCGCGCTACATCCCGCGAGGGTGCGCTGGCGATCCAGCCAGCCGAGCAACATCGCCATCGCACGCGGATCGTGACGCAACCGGTGCCCCGCACCCTGGATGATCTGCAACTCGGCACCATCTCCGTAGGCCTTGGCGAGCACGCGCGAGTCCGCGGTCGGCACGACGTCGTCGTCCGCCCCGTGCATCAGCAGCAGTGGTCGAGGCGCATAGCGCTTGGCAGCATCGGCCGGTCTGAAGCGACGCAGTTCGCGCGACCACTCGTCGAACGACGGCGGGAAACCCGCGCGACGGATCGTGCCGATCTCGCGCGAGTGCTCGAGGAATCGTCGGGGTTGTGCGGCCCAGTCGTCGAAGTCTGCGCGTGCACCGAGCAACGCACAGCCGTTCACCCGCGGATCGTCGGCTGCGACGCACAACGCGAGCGAACCACCCGTGTTGTTTCCTACGAGCCAGATGCCGCTCGGTTGCGTCTCACTCACGATGTGTGAGATGGCGGCGCGCAGGTCGTCCACCCATCCCTGCATCGAGAAGTCGCCTTCGCTCGTCGCGCAACCACGAAATGTGAACGTCATCGCACTCCAGCCGAGTTCGTTGGCGACGCGGTCACACAACTCCGGGAAGCTTCCCGCCGACTGACGCGCGTCGATGCCACCGCTCGGGTATCCGTGACAGAGCACCATCGCGGGCAACGCTCCGGTCTTGCCGACGGGCTCGGCGAGATAGCGCGCGAGTGTGAGGCCCCCCGAGACGAACGAGCCGTTCACGCTGACCCTGCGTCGTTATCTATGCGCGCGGCTTGCGGTGACGACGCGAAGAGCCGGGCTTGGCGAGGGTGTACCCACGGTTGCGAGCCTCGGCGAGCGTGTCGGGTCCGAAACCAAGGCCGACGCCCTCTTCCACGATCTCGTTGATCACGTTCTCGTCGGTCCACTCGTCGAGGTCGTAGACCAACTGGGTGCGCTTGTCGCCCAGGAATCGGAAGTGTTCGAATCGGCTCGGTCGCTGCATGAGCATCAAGGCTAGTCCGATACAGTCGGGCACTAGTGAGCCAAGAAGCGACCTCGCAGACGCACGACTCCGTCGATTTCTACTTCGATCCCATCTGTCCGTACGCATACCAGACGTCGCTGTGGATTCGCGACGTGCGCCGACAGACCGGGTTGCGAATCACCTGGAAGTTCTTCAGCCTCGAAGAGATCAATCGTCCTGAAGGCAAGAAACATCCATGGGAACGCGAGATCTCCTATGGCTGGACGCCTATGCGCATCGCTGCATGGTTGCGACGCCGCGACATGGATGCCTGCGACGCCTGGTACGGAGCGATCGGTCGTGCGCTGCACCTCGAGGGTCGACGCCCCTACGAACGCGACACGGCGATCGAGTTGCTTGCCTCGATCGGCCAGGACGCTTCGGTGTGGGACGCAGCACTCGGCGATCCGACCACCCACGACGACGTCCGCGCCGATCACGAGTACGCAGTGAATGCACTCGCCGGTTTCGGTGTGCCGATCCTCGTCGCACCTGGTACGCGTGCAATCTTCGGACCCGTCGTGTTGCCACCACCGATGGGCCAAGAGGCGCTCGAGTTGTGGGACATTACGTTGCGTTCGGCGAAGTTCCCAGGGCTGTATGAGATGAAGCGACCGAAGACGCCAAGCGACATGCAACACATCGCCGAGGTGTTCAATCCCTACCTGCGCGGACGTGAGTGGGAAACGATTCAAAAGCCCGCGCTCTGACCGAGGAGACCACGATGAGACCAACCGCACTGATCGAGCTCATGAACACGGCGATGGATGCCGTCACTTTCGCCTTCGACGGTCTGACCGAAGCACAGTGGTCGACGGCCACGGACTGCCCGGGCTGGGACGTGAAGGACAACCTCTCGCACCTCATCGGCACCGAGCTCTTCCTCATGGGAAAGCCCTCCACGACGCATCGCGCACCGAAGTTCGATTACGTGAAGAATCCGATCGGAGAGGCCAACGAACACGAGATCGACGCACGACGCTCGCTCACGGGTGCACAGGTCTATGCCGAGTGGCTACAAGTCGCCCGCGATCGTGCGCATCAACTCGCGACCGCTGACGACGCCTACTTCGACACGCCGTGGCACATGCCGACTGGTCCTGGCACGCTCGGTGAGTTCCTTGCCATCCGAGTGCTCGACCTGTGGGTCCACGAACACGACGTCCGTCGCGCGCTCGGCAAGCCGGGTCACGACGGTGGCCCCGTCGCCGAACACACCATCGACCGACTGATCCGCACGTTGCCGATCGTCGTTGGCAAGCGCGCAGCGACGCCCGAGGGCGACACCGTCGTCATCACGCTGACAGGTGGCGTGTTGCGCACCATCCCGATCACCGTCGTCAACGGCCGAGCCGCGATCGTCGAGAGCGTTCCTGCGAGTCCACGCTGCGTCATCACGATCGACTCGACGACGTTCCTCGCGCTCGCCACCGGTCGCGGAAATCCCGCAGACCATCTCGGCGGCGTCAGCATGACTGGCGACACCGAACTCGCGACTCGTGTCGTCATGCAGATGAACATGATGATCTAGCCCCGACGGGGCACTCATTAGGCTGAACCCCATGTCGGGAACGGTCAACTCCCCTGACGCCCTCGCCGCAGCACTGCGCCAACTCGAGGCGCGCGACGCCGAACTCGGTGCGCAGGCCGAAGCGCGTGTGCGCTCCCGTTACGGATCCTCGACCGATTCGTCGATGAGCGGGTACGACTTCGAACACTCCTATAGCCGCGACGCGCAGGCCACCTCGCGCATCGACTGGGTGCATCAGCCGTGGCTGCGTCCGATCCGCTTCGCCTACCGACACCTCCCCAAGTCGGTGCGCTACCTCGTGAAGAAGGCCGCGAACTAGTGCGTCGCTTCGTCGTCGCGACCTCCGGAGCAGGGGTCACCACTCGAGAACTTCGCCGCACCGCGAACTCCCTCGTCGCCTCGAGTGCCGCCCGCGCAACTGGATCGTCGTCGACTCGACCGTCGCACAGGAGAAGGTCACGCGGATGCGCTCGTTACGCACGGCCGCCATCGTCGTCTCGCGCGACGAACTCCCGATCCCCGAGGACGCCTGGGTGGTGTTTCTGCGTGCGGGCGATGCACTCGCAGGCGATGCACTCGAGACGATCAACGCCTTCCTCGAGGCACATCCCGACTGCGAGTTCCTCTATGGCGACTCGCACCACGGAAAAGCCAGCCAATTCGATGAACCCTCCGAGGTGATGCGTCCGGGCTGGTCACCTGAACGCCTGCGCTCGCACTGTTACGTCGGCAGCATGCTGTGCGTGCGAGCAGAAGTCGTCGCTCGCTGCGGTGGCGTCGCATCGCTCACCCGAGCCCACGAACACGATCGTGCATTGCGCTTGTCGGAAGTCGCCCGAGGACACGAGCGCCTCGCCCACCTGCTGTACTTCTCCGATCAGGCTCACCTCATGCCGACGGCATCACTCGATGCGGTCCGGGAGCACTGCGCACGCACGAACGTCGCCGCGGACGTGACCATCGATCGCAGTGTTGACGTCGTGCGGGTGCGCAGGATTCCTTCGACACCGCGTGCAATCAGCGTCATCGTGCCGACGAGGGGAACCACCGAGACCATCCGCGGTCGCGAAACCGTCCTCGCCGCACACGCGATCGAGACGTTGATCGCCCGCAGCACGTTCCAGAACTTCGACGTCGTCGTGGTCTTCGATGCCGACACACCGACAGCCGCCCGCGAAGCAATCATCGCAGCTGGTCACGGCCGCATCACCCCCGTCGAATACGACGCGGAATTCAACTTCGCCGACAAGGTCAACCGAGGTGTGCTCGCGAGCACCGGTGAGTACGTGTTGCTGCTGAACGACGACACCGAAATCATCACGCCGGACGCGCTCGACACCCTCGTCGGCCTCCTCGAGGACCCGGGTGTCGCGATGGCTGGACCGTTGCTGCTGTACGAGGACGGCAAGATCCAAAGCGCGGGCCACGTCCTCAACCCGATTCCGTACGACCTCTATCGCCACCGCTCACCCGACCACGTCGGCGCACAGAACCTGTTGCGGGTTCAACGAGAGGTGTCCGGAGTGATCGCCGCATGCGCACTCATCCGCCGGAGCGTGTTCATGGACGTCGGCGGGATGTGCACGAAGTTCCCGTCGAACTACAACGACGTCGACTTCGCCTCAAGGTGCAGTCGCTCGGCCACCGCGTGGTGTGGACGCCACACGCGCGGTTCTACCACTTCGAGTCACAGACGCGCTCCCCGCTCCTGCGATCCTTCGAGGTGGAGACGATCGGTGCGCGATGGCGCGACAAGCTCGACGACGACCCGTACTTCAACCCGCGGCTCGAGCGTTACGTGTCGGTGTGGAAGCGCAACTCGATCGGTCAGAGATCGTTGCTGGACGCGCTCGGACCGACGGCACCGATCATCTCGAAGTAGGCCAGGTGCGCACGCACGACGTGCACCACGTCCACGTCGTCGAGGACTTCGATGCGTGACTCCTCCGCCTTGCCGAGCAAGTACGCGGTCAGGGTCTCCTCACCGAGAACGATGACGTCCGTGATGTCCTGCGGGCGGTCGATCACGTCTGCGGGCTGCAACCCCTTGTCGTGGATCCAGCGCATGTGCAACTTGAGCAACACGCGCAGTTCATCGAAGGTCAGTCGTGCCTGGGTTTCGGCCGGCAACCGGTCAGCGACGAATTCGATCGCCTGGTCGAGGTCGTAGACCGCACGCGGAGCGACGGAGTCCAGCCTTCGGGCCTCTCGACCGATGACGACTGCTGCGATCACGAAGCTCGCCAAGGCGGCGAGCACCGAGAACGCAATCGTCACGCCATCCATGGCGAAGGTGACGCTGATCTAGATGCCGATGCGCTGTGCGAGGAGCTCGCGGTGATACGTCGGATCACCGAAGAGCAACTCGCTCGACTTGGCACGCTTGAAGTACAGGTGCGCCGGGTGTTCCCACGTGAAACCGATACCACCGTGGATCTGGATGTTCTCGGCTGCGGCGTGGAAGTACGCCTCGGAGCAGTAGGCCTTGGCGAGCGACGCGGTCGAGGCGAGCTCGGCGTTCATTTCGCTTGCACACCACATGCCGTAGTACGCGGCCGACTTGGCCGACTCGACTTCCAGCAACATGTCGGCGCACTTGTGCTTGATCGCCTGGAACGAACCGATCGGACGACCGAACTGCACGCGCACCTTGGCGTACTCGACTGCCATCTCGAGCACCTTCTGTGCACCGCCAACCTGCTCGGCGGCGAGTGCGACTGCGGCGAGATCGAACACGCTCGAGAGCACGTCCCAACCCTTGCCTTCGGTGCCGATCAACTCTGCCGGCACGTCGGCGAATTCGAGCTTGGCCTGCTTGCGCGTCTGGTCCATCGTCGAGAGCGCGGTGCGGGTGAGTCCCTTGGCCTTGCCGTCGACGGCGAAGAGCGACACGCCCTTGCCCGTGCGAGCGGCGACGATGATCAACGAGGCGGTGTGGCCGTCGAGGACGAACATCTTGGTGCCCGACAGGGTGAACGACGAACCGCTCCCCTTGGCCTGCATCGTGATGCCCGACTCGTCCCACTTGCCACTCGGCTCGGTGGTCGCAAGCGTGGCGATCGTCTCGCCCGCGGCGATGCCGGGGAGATACTTCTTCTTTGCAGCTGCGTCACCGGAGTGGATGAGCGCCTGTGCGGCGAGCACGACGGTCGAGAAGTACGGTGCGCACAACAACGCGCGACCCATCTCTTCGAGCACGACGCCGAGTTCGACGAACGAGAATCCTGAGCCACCGAACTCCTCCGGAATGACGAGTCCCTGCAGACCCATCTGCTCGCCCATCTGCGACCACACGGCGGGATCGAAACCGTTCTCGGTTTCCATCTGCTCGCGCACGGCGGTCTCGGACGACTTCGCATCCAGGAATGCGCGGACGGTCTTGCGGAGTTCTTCTTGTTCTTCGGTAAAGGCAAAGTTCATGCGATGCAGTCTGCCCGCCCAAGCGGCAGAACGCCAATCGAGATGTGTACACACAGGGACACAATTTGGGGTCGTCTCCGCCTAGCCTTTCGCCATGGCTCGCAAAGGCCCCGCCCGCCGCCCACATGTTGGCATCCGCGCGCTGCGCGAACAGGCCGCCACCTTCGTCAAGCGCGCACAGTCGGGTGATGCCGTCGTGATCACCGTGAATGGCGAACCAGTCGCCGAACTCGGACCGATCGGAAAGACGATCGACTCGCCGACGACGATCGCAGATCTCGTCGCGCGCGGTGTCGTGATCGCGCCACGCCGCGTGAACGGTTATCGCTACTCGGACCCGATCAGCGTGCACTCCGGTGCGCGCATCGACCAGATCCTGCGCGAGGTCCGCGGATGACGCTCGTCCTCGACACGAGCGCGCTCGTCGCGCTGCACGTCACTGGAACAGCGCGCGCAGTCGTGCGCGAGGCGATGGACAACGACGCGACCTGGTGCGCGAGCGCACTCGCCATGACCGAGGCCTCGCCGTCGTCGATCGCCTCTCGACGACGAGATCACGCGCCACGACCTCGAGGATGCGCTGCGTCGAACCTGGGACTACGTTGCAGTCGTGCCCGTCGACCAGCGCTGCCTCGATGACGCCTCGCTCCTCGTGCGCAATCAGCCCCTGCACGTGAGCGACGCGATCCATCTCGCCGCAGCCACGCGACTACCCCAACCGATTCGCTTCGTCACCTTCGATCCCGCCCAGATCCCCGTCGCGCTCTCGCTCGGCTTCGAGGTGGTGTCGTCGTGAACGACACACTGCACTGGTCGAATGCCGACGTCGAGGTGCACAAGGTCGTCGTCGGCCCATACGACAACAACGTCTTCGTCGTGCGCTGTCGCCGGTCAGGTGACGGCGTGCTGATCGATGCGGCGAACGAACACGAACAATTGCTGGAGTTGTGCACCGCGCTCGGCGTGAAGCGCGTGCTTGAGACTCACGGCCATTGGGATCACATCCAGGCCGTTCCCGCGATGCGTGAGGCGGGTTATGAAGTGGCCGTCACCAAATTGGATGCACCACGACTGAAAGACGTCGGGTACGACGTGTTCATCGACGACGCCGAGGTGATCGAAGTCGGCCACCTGCGCCTGACCGCCATCCACAATCCCGGTCACACCGAGGGCAGCATCTCGTTCCACGTGCAGGGCACGCCACTCCTCTTCACTGGCGACACGCTCTTTCCTGGTGGCCCGGGCAACGCCACCTTCGAGGGCGGCGACTTTGGCACCATCATCCACTCGATCGACACGAAGCTCTTCACCTTCCCGCCCGAGACGATCGTGCTCCCCGGCCATGGCCTCGACACGACGATCGGCACCGAGCGTCCGCACCTTGCAGAGTGGGTCGAGCGCGGGTGGTAGTCATGGGGTCGTGGTGAGCGCACGCGAGGCCCGACTCGGCGGCATGGTCCTGCCACACGAAAACTATGGAGCGGTCACCGACACGTCGCTCATCGGACTCGATGGCCGCCCGGTGCCCGAGTTCCGCAGCGAGCTGCGCGAGATTCCGTCGATGCGCAATGCGTTCTCGGTGTTCAGCATCTACGTGCAAGCAGCACTCGTCATCGCCGTGGCGATGCGACTGAACAACGTCGTCGTCTATGCACTTGCGATCCTGCTCATGGGTCGCACGCACGCTCAATGCCTCGGACTGATGCACGAAAGCGTGCACCGACTGTTGATGCGCAACAAGTCAGTGAACGACTTCTTCGGTCGCTGGCTGCTCGGCTATCCGGCGTTCACCAACACCGATGGTTACCGCATCGTGCACATGGCACACCACCGCGAGGAGTTCGGGCCGAACGAACCCGACATCCCGCTGTATGCGAACTATCCGATCACGAACGCGAGCTTCTGGCGCAAGATGCGCAGGGACGCGCTCTTCGTCACCGGACTCAAGATGCTGCGCGGACA
>RFNE01000232.1 GCA_009927375.1 Actinomycetota bacterium
CGCGCTGTGCGGCGTTCGCGGCGGCAACGGCTGCATCAATTTCCTCGGTCGTCGCATGCGCGTATTCAGCGATTTGCTCATCCGTTGCGGGATTGACGATCGCGCTTCGACGACCGGCACTGACGCGCCACGCGCCATCGATGTACTGATGGCCCGAGAGCCGAGTCATCAGCTGCTGGACGTCAGTCGTCACGTGCTATGCACTTCAGGTGATCGATGCGGCGTAGATGCCGGCGATCGTCGAGTCGAGCATGGCGTTGAATTCCGCCTCGCTCTGCTTGGCCGACAGACCTTCGGTGAGCGCACGCGAGAAGCTCGCGATCATCCCGTTGTTGCGAGACAACTTGGCGTTTGCGTCCTCGCGTGAGTATCCACCGGACAGCGCGACGACCCGCAACACGCTCGCATGCTTGACGAAGTCGGCGTAGAAGTTGTCGGTCGACGGAAGCGTGAGCTTCAACATGATCGGCTTGTCTGCCGGCTGTGCGGCGAGTTCGGCGGCGATCGCAGCCTTCAGCAGGTCTTCGGCGGCTGCCTTCTCCGGGCTGTTGATGTCGACTTCGGGCTCGATGATCGGCACGAGTCCGGCGGCGAGAATCTGACGACCGACTTCGAACTGCTGTTTGACGACGGCGTCGATGCCGGCCTTGTTGGCGAGCTTGATGACGCTGCGCATCTTGGTTCCGAAGATTCCCTTGGCGACGGCTCGCTTGAGGAGTGCGTCCAGTTCGGGCATCGGCTTCATCACCTGAACGCCGTTCGCCTCGTCTGCAAGTCCTTTGTCGACCTTGAGGAACGGAATCACGCCCTTCTTCGTCCAGAGGTACTCGGCACTCCCGATGCCGTCGATGTCGCGGTCCATCGTGCCCTCGAAGAGGATTGCTCCAAGCACGCGGTCACCGTTGAAGGCCGGGCTCTTGATCATCCTCGTGCGCATGCCATGGATGAGGTCGAACATCTGGGCGTCGCCGGAGTACTCCGACTCCTCGATGCCGTACAGGCGGAGAGCCTTCGGGGTGCTCCCACCGCTCTGATCGAGGGCCGCGATGAAGCCCTTGCCGGTGCGCATCTTGTTCGCTTGTTCAGTGTTCATGGACCCTCACTACGTGCGTCGTTCCGTAGAGACTGTAGTGCCCGCCAGAGGTGGCAAAAAGCCGCCAAATGCCGATGAACCTTGGCGATTAGCGCGAAGAGTCGCCTACGATGAGATGCCTTGACGACGACGCCAACTCGCTCCGATCTTGACGCCCTCGTGCGCAGTTTCGCCTCAACCCCGGGTGGGTTGCTGCCTGCATTGCACGCCGTCCAGCATGCGGCTGGATACATCGATCGCGCGCTGATCCCGATGATCGCCGAGGCGTTCAATCAGACGGTGAGCGAGATTCACGGCGTCATCACCTTCTACAAGGACTTCCGCACCGACAAGCCAGCGGGTCCGATCGTGCAGGTCTGCCGCGCCGAGGCCTGCCAGGCCCGAGGTGGACGCGACGTGTGGGAGCGCGCTCAACGAACGGGTGCCGGCAAGGCCGTCGTCGTCGAGGAAGTCTTCTGCCTCGGCAACTGTGCGACCGGACCAGCCGTCTCCGTCGATGGTCGCCTGCATGGCGCGGTGACGCCGAAGACGATCGACACCATCATCGGAGATGCGATCGCTCGCAAGGCACCGACACCAACAGTTGCGTCTTCAGGCGTCGGAGTGACGATCTACGTCCCACGCGATGCCGCCGCGGTCGCCGCAGGAGCCAACGACGTCGCGAACGAACTGTCGCGTGTCGAAGGTGTGCGCATCGTGCGCAACGGATCGCGCGGGATGCTGTGGTTGGAACCGATGATCGAAGTCGACACTCCACAGGGAAGAATCGCCTACGGCCCGGTGAGTGCCAAGGACGTGAAGGGACTCGTCAAGTCGGGCCTGCTGAATGGCGGCGAACACAAGTTGCGCCTCGGCCGCACCGAGGATCTCGAGTGGATGAAGCGCCAGCAGCGCATCACCTATCAGCGCGTCGGCATCGTCGATCCGCGTTCATCCGAGGACTACGAGGCGCATCGAGGAATCGCGGGCTTGCGTCGCGCACTCGGGATGACTCCGGCACAGGTCGTTCAGGAAGTGACCGACAGCGGGCTTCGTGGTCGCGGTGGTGCAGCATTCCCGACGGGCATCAAGTGGAAGACCGTGCTCGACGCACCGGGCCCGCAGAAGTACATCGTGTGCAACGCCGACGAGGGCGACAGCGGAACCTTTGCCGACCGCATGTTGATGGAGGGTGACCCATTCATGCTGCTCGAGGGCATGACGATCGCCGGTTATGCAGTTGGTGCATCCGAGGGCTACATCTACGTGCGCAGCGAATACCCGGAGGCGATCGAAGCACTGAATGAAGCAGTCGTTGCGGCGACGGCCCGCGGCTGGCTCGGCGACAACGTGCTCGGCTCGGGATTCGCGTTCCGCATTCACGTGCGCGTTGGCGCTGGTGCCTACATCTGTGGCGAAGAGACCGCACTGCTCGAATCCCTCGAAGGCAAGCGCGGCGTCGTGCGCGCCAAGCCACCACTCCCCGCACTCGTCGGTCTCTTCGGCAAGCCAACGGTCGTCAACAACGTGATCAGCCTCGGCACGGTGCCGGCGATCCTCGCCGACGGTGCGCAGGCATACGCCGCGCTCGGCGTCGGTCGCAGTCGTGGCACGCAGGTGTTCCAAATTGCGGGCAACGTCGCGCGCGGAGGAATTCTTGAAACCGCTTTCGGCATCACCTTGTCGGAGATCGTCAACGACCTCGGTGGCGGAACGGCGAATGGTCGACCGGTTCGCGCAGTACAGGTCGGTGGTCCGCTCGGTGCGTACCTCCCGACGTCAAAGTTCGATGTGCCGATGGGTTACGAGGAATACGCCGCGGCTGACGCACTCATCGGTCATGGTGGCGTCGTCGTCTTCGACGACACCGTCGACATGGCCGAGCAGGCCCGCTTCGCGATGGAGTTCTGTGCTGCGGAGAGCTGTGGCAAGTGCACCCCTTGCCGCATCGGCTCCACCCGCGGCGTTGAGCTCATCGACAAGATCCGCAAGGGCGAGAACCGCGACGCCAACATCGAGGTCCTCGTCGACCTCTGCGAGGTCATGGCAGACGGCTCCCTGTGCGCCATGGGGGGCTTGACACCCATGCCGGTGCGCAGTGCGCTTACGCTGTTCACCGAGGACTTCCACGGAGCCAACGCATGACGCTGATCGACCACGACCTGGGTACCCCCGCGCCGCGCGGAGCGTCCCGCGACGCGAAGATCGCCGACGTCACCCTCACGATTGATGGCGAATCCGTCGTCGTTCCCGAGGGAACTTCCGTGATGCGCGCCGCCGCGATCGCCGGAGTCGACGTCCCGAAGCTGTGCGCAACTGACAAGCTCGATCCGTTCGGTTCCTGTCGCTTGTGCCTCGTCGAAATCGATGGCCGCAAGGGCACCCCCGCATCGTGCACCACGCCGGTCGCACCGGGAATGTCGGTCACCACGCAGTCGCCAAAGCTCGAGCGCCTGCGTCGCGGCGTCATGGAGCTGTACATCAGCGACCACCCGCTCGACTGCCTCACCTGTGCCGCCAACGGAGACTGCGAACTCCAGGACATGGCGGGCGCGGTCGGCCTGCGCGACGTGCGCTACGGCTACGAGGGTGACAACCACCTGAGCCTCACCAAGGACACCTCGAACCCGTACTTCACTTTCGACTCCTCCAAGTGCATCGTCTGCTCGCGCTGCGTGCGCGCCTGCGAAGAAGTGCAAGGAACCTTCGCCCTCACGATCGAGGGTCGCGGCTTCGGATCCCGCGTTGCAGCCGGTGCGAACGGCAACTTCTTCGACTCTCCGTGCGTCTCCTGCGGAGCTTGCGTGCAGGTGTGCCCGACGGCCACGCTCACCGAGAACACCGTGATCGAACTCGGCCAGCCCCGACGCGAGGTGCTCACCACGTGCGCGTACTGCGGAGTCGGTTGTTCGTTCAAGGCCGAGATGCAGGGCGAGCAGGTCGTGCGCATGACCCCGTACAAGGACGG
>RFNE01000326.1 GCA_009927375.1 Actinomycetota bacterium
CGCTGTCGGCCCCCCACACTTCCTTGCGGCACTCAGCAGTCAACAAATCGAACATCGCACCAGCAAACGTGTTGCGGGACATCAGGTGGCTCAAGTTCGGTGCAGCACCAGAGACGATGTTCTCGTCCGGAGCAGCGATGATCGGCGTCCCATCGTCGCGCTTCAAGCCGTTGACCTGGTGGCATCGAACGCACTGATTGATGAACACGCTCTCGCCTTCCTTGGCGAGCGAACCTTCTGCAGGCGACTTGTACTCAGCGAGTTGGCCCTCCACCCACTTGGCGAAGTCAGCCTTGCTCAATGCGACGGCCTCCATGCGCATGTTCGCGTGAGACAAGCCACAGAACTCGGTGCATTGACCGGCATAGATACCTGGTTCGTCGGCTTCGATTCGATTGGTGTGCACGCGACCGGGCACGGCGTCGCGCTTGCCATTCAGCGCAGGAATCCAATAGGAGTGGATGACGTCACGACTCGTTTGGCGAAGCAACACTTTGGTCCCGGCGGGGATGACGAGTTGGCCCGAGGTGATGATCGGCTTGGTGATTCCGAACTCTTCTTGGACTGGATAGTCGTACTCCCACCACCACTGCTGACCGGTGACGTTGATGACCATCTCGGTGTCCGAGGTCTTCGACAGGTCGAACACCGTGCGGAAGGTGAAGACGCCAATCACCGTGAGGATGAGGGCGGGAATGATGGTGAGCGTGATCTCAAGGGCAGGCTTGCCGTGAGTCTGTTCGGGGATTGGCTGGCCGCGATCCTTGAACTTGTAGACCGCATAACCGACTGCAAATGCAACGATCAGTCCAATGATCCCCGCGACGGCAAACACCGGCTTTTGCAGATCGTCAATCGTCTGGGCATTCGGTCCCTTCGGCGCCCACGTGTCCTGCGGTGCGTTCGACGCACAACTAGTCAGCACAATTGCGCCGAGCCCAAGGACGACTCCGTTGCGAATGCGCGGGGACATGGCCTTCAGCCTATTGACGAGTTTCTCAGCACGGGAATACGTGCGATCGTGATTCACGGGACGATCACCTGCACGGACTGACCCTCGACACCCGCAATTTCCAAGGTGTATGGCTTGTCGACCGCGGGCTTCGGGATGGTGAGGGTCAGGAACTGCTCTGCTCCCTGTGGAATCAGCTGCGTGCACACTTCGACCTTTTCAACGACACCATCGGTCACGGCGCGCTCTCCAAGATGAGCAACGAGTCTGAACTCACCTTCCGTCTTGTTGCGGAACAAGATGTTGGAAGGATTCGAGCGCGGGATCGTCAACGTGTCCTGCGCACCCTGAATTCCCTGCACGCTTGCGATGAGCTTGCCGTCGACGTATTCGATCGTCGCGATCACGCTGCTCTTGGCCGACACCGACTCGAGTGCGAGCTTGTCACCATGCTCAGACTTCTCGGGCCCACATTCACGGTGTGAATAGTGATCCTCTTCGGCCGCCTTGGCGAGATCTTCGCGCAATCCAGAGCCCATGCCAGCAATGCCCGAGGCAACGAGACCAAGTGCACCGATGACACAAATTCCAGTCACCAAACTGCGCTTCAAGTTGGGGCGGGTTGCGAACAAGATGCCCCCGAGCAGAACGAGCGACGCTGCAACGATGAATCCGACGGCGCCAGCACTCTTGTCGATTGCCAACATGACTCGCGAGAAAGAAAAGATGACGACGCCGAGGCCGACCGTTGCGAGGACTGGGTACTCCAGCGGGTTGAGGATGCGCTTGCGAACCTGGTCGTTGTATGCAGCGTCACCGGAGGCACGTTCGCTCCAGGCCTGAATGACCCACTCGACGAACGCGGCCAACAACACGACGATGCCCAGGATGAACACGATCGGCGTGGTGATGGTTCCGAGAAGGAGAACGACTGCACCAAGCACCGACACGAGCGGCCACATACTGGCCGAAGGTGCAGATACCGCAGCCTGTGAACCCACGGTCGACTCGGTGTCACCGTCGCGTGTCGAAAGCGAAAGACCAGCGAGCAATCCAGTCGCGGCAATCATTCCGAACAACGCCGTCCCACCGATCGAGGATGGTCCAACGAAGATGAGGTAGACGGCCAACGCAACGCCCGCCAAGGCGCTGAGTCCGATGAAGTATTTGGATCCCGTCGTGAACATCGTCGCCTACTTCTGCACGTACACGACGAACCACATGGCGAGGAACGTCGTCGCTAGGAAATACCAATACAGTGCGTGCGCGCTCACGACTTGATAGTCACGAACCCGACCGGCGTACACGCGGAACATCGTCGTCAACGAAAACGCAAGGCCGGTGACGAGGAGGAACAGCATCGTTCCCGTCACCGCATAGAACATCGTTTGGTATGGGCCATCGAGAATTCCGATGCCCATCTGCATGTAGACCGCCGCCTGACCATTGATCAGCGCCACCCCGAGCATCGATGTCACGACGAGTGCGAGACCTGCATGCGATGCGTCATTGCGTTTTGCCGAGTAGACGGCCCACTGCGCCATCACACACGTGACCACCATCGTGATCATCAACGTGTTCGTGGCAACTTCCGGAATCGCGATGTCTGCCGGCAACCAGTCGCGAATCATCTTGCCGTTCTTTGCGACTCGCAGCGGAGCTGCGTCACGGAACTTGAACCACATGGCCAACATTCCGTACATCAACATCGTCCCTGCCACGGCGACAGCACCTGCGGCGACGAGAATCGTGTTGCGTGCTGCTGGAGGCGCACCAGCTGGAAGTTGGCGATCGGTGGTTGCGCTCATGAACGTGACTCCGCGGGTACTTTCTTGTCGAGCAACGGCGTCGACGACGACACGCGTGGGGTCTCTGCAAAATTCTCGGCGGGTGCAGGAGACGCGGTCATCCACTCGAGCGTGTGTGCGTCGTACGGATCCTCCGTTGCAGCTGTACGACCACGGAAATGACCGGCGAACGCGAGGAGCGTCACCAATGCCACGATCGCGTGTCCAACCATGCTCGCGCCGTTCCACAACTGCGAGGGTCCGCTGTAGTCAAAGTTCCCGACGACACCGGCAGGCTGGTCGGCGAATCCTGCAACGTAATACGGGAGGCTCGACAACACGATTCCAATGAACGCGAGCACGGACACGCCGAGGACCGCGGGTGCGGGTGGCGTCGAGCCCCACAACTTCGGTGCCCAGAACACAATTCCTGCGAACGCACTGAGTACCGCGCCATAACCGATGTACGAGGACACTCCCTCGCCGAAGACGGTGCCCGCGACGCCTGCGCTTGAGACGTGTTCGATCGCGTTACCGACCATGCCGGTGACGATCATCCCGACACCGAGAAATGCGGGAACGAATGGCGCGAGCAAGCGCGGTTTGCCATTGACGAGCGTGAAGAGTACGAGTGCGATCACGACGACTGCACCGAGGAGTGGCAGCAGGTTGAACAGTGCGAACGGAATTGCACTCGACACCTTGTCGGATGCGGAGCCTTTCCATTCGAAGACTTGTGGAGTTTGACTCACCGTGCCAAGCACCACCGTTGACACAAGTCCAATTGCTACGAGCATTCCACCACGAAGAAGTTGGCGTCGACGCGCCGCGACCGGTGCGATGTCGGCGAGGATGCCGAACGACATGAGGGCATAGACGAAGGACTGCGGGTGTCCGAGCGACCATCCGAGCCACGTGTCGATTCCCTTGTTCCCGCCGAATGCGAGGCGACCGAAGTGATGATCGACGGCAACATAGATCACACTGCCGAGCGCAACCGGCACGGTCAGGATCACGGAGACCGCGGCGACGAGTGCCGACCAGCTCAACATCGGAACACGGTCAAGCGTCATCCCCGGACAACGCGCCGTCATCACCGTCGCACAAAGCGACACCGATGCAGCGAGGAGTCCGACGAGACCAAGGCCGAATCCCAAAGATAGAGGTCGACGAGATCGACATTGCCGCCACCTGGGCCACCATTACCGAGGATCGACACGATCACCATCGCGCTCCCTGCCGCCCACGCCCAGAATCCGAGAGATGCGACCCTGGCAACGGCGATCGATCGGGCTCCGACCTGCATGGGGACAACGGCGACCGCAAGTCCGATCAACATCGGCAACGCCACACCGAACATCAGTCCCACCCGAGTGAACGCGAACAACTGCGGAACCGCGTTGACGTCAAAAGCGTTCGTCGCGTCTGCAACACGCTCAAATCCGAGGATCGTCGACACAACGCTCACCCCGAGCAGCCAGATGACGCTGAGCCCTATGAAGAGCCGGCCGATTCGCTTGTGATCGGTGGTCGTCAACCACGCCCCAATGGCCCCCACCACGGGAATGGAGGGACTCGAACTCACTGCAGAGGGTGCGCTGACCGCAGACATGACGGATACGACACTAACAATGGGCGGGGTCTCGGTCCGAACTTCTCGTGGCGCAGGATTCAGCCCAGAATGAGCACGTCCGCCATCACGGCGACGAAGAGGACCGTGACATAAGTAATGGAGAACGAGAACAGGCGCATCGACTTCGCCTCAGTTGGATCGGACCCGAGTCGGACGGTTCCAATGACAAACGCCACCCCGAATACCAGGGCTGTAATTCCGTAGATCAGCCCAAGATCTGCAACAGGCACAAGGACGAGCGAGACCGCGACGAGCACGACGCAGTAGCGAACCATCGAGGCGATCGTCTCGCGGATCGGTGTCACGACCGGCAACATCGGCACTCCAGCAGCTCGATAATCATCCTGATGTCGGATCGCCAACGCCCAAAAATGCGGCGGCGTCCAGAGAAAAATGACGGCGAAAAGCACCACCGGCGCCCAGCCCAAGGAGTTCGTCACGGCAGCCCACCCGACGAGAACCGGCACAGCCCCGGCTGCTCCCCCAATCACGATGTTCTGCTTGCTGGAACGCTTCAACCACAACGAATAGATCACGACGTAGAACGCCGTGGCCGACAATGCAAGTGCCGCGGCAAGGACGTTCGCCGACCACACGAGAACCGCAGCGGCGGCGACCTCGAGGAGGAACGCGAAGATGAGCGCTCGTCGTGGGGTCAATGCTCCGGTGACAAGAGGACGATGACGCGTGCGTTCCATGAGCGCATCAATGTCTCGATCGATGACCATGTTGATGGCGTTGGCACCACCGGCAGCAAGGGCTCCTCCGCACACCGTCGCGACCATCAACGTGATTGAGGGCCATCCACGCTCAGCAAGCACCATGGTCGGGATCGTCGTCACAAGCAGCAACTCGACGATGCGTGGTTTTGTCAATGCAACATATGCCCAGAATCCACCGTTCACCGATCGGTTGGATTGACTCCGATGACTAAAGATCCGCGAAGGAACGAGGGGGCGAACGCCAAGTGGCACGACCTCAGGCTACGGCTGTGCTGCGCAGTCAGCCAATCACGACTCGTCGCCACGCTTCATGTCACACCCCGACACAATGGGGGTGTGCCAGACGTCGTCGAGAGTCCACTCGAAGTTCGCAGCGTTGAACCAGAGCACTCAACACGCGACGATCGGCCGTGGATCGTGTTGGTGTGGAACGACCCCATCAATTTGATGTCGTACGTGACGTTGGTCTTCCAGAAACTCTTCGGATACAGCCTGGAAAAGGCAACGAAGTTGATGTTGGACGTTCACGAAAAAGGCCGTGCGGTGGTATCTCAGGGAAGTCGAGAGAAAGCTGAAATCGATGTGTATCGCCTCCACGAGCATGGACTCTGGGCGACGATGCAAAAAGAAGATTCGGGACAACTGTGACATCGCACGGCCCCGTCACTCGGAATGAGGACGGCACGTACATCCTCAACGTCGAACGATCCGACCGTGAGCTCCTCAACCAACTCTTCGGCCAGTTCCGCGAGGTGTTGACGGATGGACAAGATTCCGACACGGTGAAACGACTCTTCCCGACCGCGTATCACCAAGATCCAGCACACGACGAGGAATACCAGCGGCTCATGCGCTCGGAACTGCTCACTTCGCACGTGCATTCCATCGACCATGTCCGCGAATTGATCGAACGAACCTCGAACGACGATGTGCTCACTCTCGCTCAGGCAGACCTCGATGCGCTGATGAAGTCAACGAACGGAATTCGCCTCCTGCTTGGGACCTTGCTCGCGGTCAGCGAGGACGACCGCGACGACATCGATGAGTCGGATCCCACCTTCGGTCAGCACCAGCTCTACGGCTACTTGGGCTGGCTACTCGACTGGATGGTGACGGCCCAGGCGGGCATATTCCCCGTGACCGATGATTCTCCGGGGTGAAACCAAAACCACCGCTGATAGATTTCAAGGGCTCTCTCAACCGAGTTTTCGTCCGA
>RFNE01000171.1 GCA_009927375.1 Actinomycetota bacterium
AGTCGACGCTCTCGGCGTCCAGGTGGTTGGTCGGCTCGTCCAACAACAACAGATCGGGTCGCGACAACAACAAGCGACACAGCGCGACGCGGCGTCGCTCACCGCCCGAGAGCTTGGTGACATCGGCGTCGTTCGGTGGGCAGCGCAGCGCGTCCATCGCGATCTCCACGTTGCGCTCGAGGCTCCACGCGTCAGCGGCCTGGATCTTTGCTTCGAGATCCGCCTGCAGTGCGCCGACCTTGTCGAAGTCCGCGTCGGGGTCGCCCCACATCGCGGTCACTTCTTCGTAGCGGGCGAGCAGGTCGCGAATTGGCGCCACGCCATCCATCACGTTGCCGAGCACGTCCTTGCTCGCATCGAGCTGGGGTTCCTGTTCCAGCAACCCGACCGTGAACCCGGGGGTGAGGCGGGCCTCGCCGGTGTAGCCGTCGTCGACCCCGGCCATGATCCGCAACAAGCTCGACTTACCGCTGCCGTTGGAGCCGATGACGCCGATCTTGGCCCCGGGATAAAAGGAGAGCGAAATGTCCTCGAGCACCGTGCGGTCCGGGGGATAGAACCGGGCGAGTTTGTAACACGTATAGATGAATTCGGCGGCCATGACGAGTACAAACTAGTGCCACGGGCCAATTACGGGGCAGTGGTACCGTGGTTGTGACGCGCGACCCACGGTGCGCGTCGACATCGATACCAAAGGGGATCAGCTCACATGCAACTTCTCACCTCGGATTACCTCCTCGGCTTCGGCTTCAGGTGGCTCCACATTCTCGTCGGCATCGCCTGGATCGGCTTGCTGTACTACTTCAACCTGGTGCAGGTGCCCGGTCTCGCCGCTATGGCGACGAGGGCAAGGCCCGCAACATCACGATCGACAAGATCGCCCGCCGGGCACTCTGGTGGTTCCGTTGGGCCGCCATTGCCACCTTGGCAACCGGTCTGTTGATCACCGGCCAGGAGAACTACTGGCAGAACTTCATGAACGGCTCGGCTTCGGGCAACGGCCATGACGTCGCGATCAGCGTCGGCATGGTGCTCGGCATCCTGATGGCCGCCAACGTGTGGATGATCATCTGGAAGAACCAGCGCGTCGTGCTCGCGAATGCGGCCAATGTGCTCGGTGGAGGAGAAGCAGACCCGAACGCTGCAACCGCAGGCCGCAAGGCGCTGCTCGCCTCGCGCCAGAACATGATCTTCTCGGTCTCCATGCTGTGGTTCATGGTCGGTTCCGCACACTTCTACACCGGAGCGTTCCCGGACGCCACCTCGTCGGACGTGCGTACCTACTTCATCATCGCGATCGTGATCATCGCGTTGCTCGAGTTGAACGCGATCGGCATCTTCGGCGGCATCAAGGCCGGCAACAAGATGCTGTGGATGTATGAGAGCCACAAGAACGCGCTCATCACGAGCGGCGTGCTGTGGGTCATCCTCTGGATCCTCTCGGAGACCATGCTCGGCTGAGCAGTCACCAATCAGCTTTCTTCGAAGGCCGTCCTCACTTCACGGTGGGGGCGGCCTTCGTGTTTTGTCCGGACGTGCGAACGACGAACACGCCCGAGAACTGCGAACTAC
>RFNE01000001.1 GCA_009927375.1 Actinomycetota bacterium
ACGTTGCCGCTCGGTCCGTCGTTGGACTGATCCGCACCCTTCAGCATGTTGGTGTTCACGCCCTGCGGGCACAGGCAGCTCACGCGAATGCCGCGAGCGCCGTACGTGATCGACATCCATTCGGCGAAGGCGAGAGCAGCGTGCTTGGTCACCGAATATGGAGCCGAGCCGATCTGGGCGAGCACGCCGGCCGCGGAGGCCGTCGAGCAGAAGTAGCCCTCGCCGCGGGCGAGCCAGCCCGGCACGAGGTACTTGGCCGCCCAGCGATGCGCGTGCACGTTGATGTCGAAGGACACGTTCCACAATTCCTCGGGTGAGGTGACGTCGGTGCCGAGACCGACGCCTGCGTTGGCGAAGAACAGATCGATGGGGCCGAAGGCGTTTTCTGCCTGATCGATGAGTGACTTATTGGCGGCCTCGGTGGACAGATCTACTTCGATTCCGAGTGCGCTGTTCGCGCGCAGTGCGTTCAGCTCCGCGGCAACTCCGTGGGCGGCGGTGCCGTCACGGTCGGCGACGACCACCTTGGCGCCCTCGTGGTGGAAGCGTTCTGCGAGGGCGCGCCCGATGCCGTTCCCTGCACCGGTGACGACCGTGGTTTTTCCGCTCAATTCCACTGGTGTGATGTTACGCACAGTGTCACGCATTTCAGACACCCGTGCGATATGGTGCGACCATGACGAATGTAGGAGATCAGGTTCGCGACGGAGCGGTCATCAACGAGGCTTTGGCGGTCATCGACAAGGCACTCGGCGAGATGCTCAATCGTGAGCTCGTGTCCACCGATGAGGTGGCGGATCTGTTGTTGGACGTGCGGTTGCTCTTGACCGCTAGCGCCTCTTCCACCACCGAAGTCTGAACTTCGGTTTTTCGCCCACCGCCGTCGCGGTGGGACGCGACGAGTTGATCAACTCGCGCATCGATTCCTCCACGCAGCGACGGAGCAGTTCCGGGTCGGACACCGCTGCGGTGTCGACGTTCAGCCCCATGTCGAGGTTGTGGTTGTACGA
>RFNE01000039.1 GCA_009927375.1 Actinomycetota bacterium
AATCTTGAACGGCCGCGTGTGACACCCTCTATTCACAGGTGGTTCTGATCTGAGCACTCGCACCCGTGTGACAAACCGTCACAGAACAGTCCCGAGCCGTTCGCAAGTTGACAGAGATCTGCGTCGCGTTTCCACGATGAAACTCGGGCCCGCCGGCGACCGCACGGGGCGGGTTCGACCATGCCGGGCACGACTTCCCCGCCCTCCCACCGCTATGCGAGAGCCAGCCGTTGGATTCTTTATCTTGCATTTTGCAAGTCAAAGTCATTACGGTGAGCACACGGGGTGATGACATCCCAGAGAGAGCAGAGATCTAGCCATGAACCTTCGATCAGATGACGGGGACAATGGTCCCCCTCCGAGTGCCTCGGTCGCAGCCGACGAGCGACGCGCGCGAGTGATTCTCAGCATTGCCGGGCTCGCCGCTTTGGCAACCTACCTCGACACGACGCTGCTGTTCGTGGCCTTTCCCGACATCAAGGGCACCTTCGGAGACTCCCCGGCTTCGACACTTTCGTGGGTACTGAACGCATACACGATCGCATTCGCAGCGGTGCTCGTGCCTGCAGGCAAGGTCGCTGATCGCGTCGGTCATCGTCGCGCCTTCCTCATCGGATCGGCCACTTTCACGATCGCATCGATGGTCTGCGGACTCGCGCCGAACGTCCAACTGCTGATCTCAGCCCGCGTTGCACAGGGCATCGGATCTGCCATCTTGGTGCCTTCATCGCTAGCGCTGGTCATGGCTGCATTTCCCCGCGAGCGACTTCCGCAGACCATCGCCATCTGGGGAGCCATCGGCGCATCGTCATCCGCGATCGGACCATCGCTCGGTGGCCTGATCGTTGACACGTTGGGTTGGCGATGGGCCTTCTTCATAAACCTGCCCGTCGGTATCGTCACCGTCCTCGCCGGAGTCCGATTCCTACACGAGTCCAAGAGCTCGTCTATTCGACTCCCGTCCCCGATCGGCGTCGTCTTGATTGCTTTGGCCGCAGGCGCGCTGTCTTATGGTGTCGCCGGCACCAGCACGGTCGGTTGGGCGGGTACACGAACCATCGTCCTGCTCGCCTCTGGAATTGCACTGCTCATTCTCTTCGTGGCCCACCAACGGCACACAGATGCACCGACACTCGACCTCGAGCTCTTTTCTCTCCGGAACTTCCGATGGGGCAACTTGGCGACGTTCAGCTTCTCTCTGTCGTTCATCGCGATGTTCTTCGGCCTGATCCTCTTTCTCGTAAACGTCTGGGGGTGGTCGGTACTCAAGGCCGGCTTCGGTGTTGCACCCGGACCGTTGATCGCCGCCCTGCTCGCGCCGCGGTTCGGCAAGCTCGCGGGCAGGATCGGCCAACGGCCACTGATCGCTGCGGGCGGGCTGCTCTTTGCTGCGAGCGGGATCTACCGATTGCTCTTCCTCGATGGCAGCGTCAACTACCTCGTCGACTTCGCGTTGCCACTCGCTCTCTCCGCCCCCGCGGTTGGAATGGTGTTTCCGCAGGTGACCAGCGCGGCCGCGCAGGCCCTCCCTCCTGACCGAATCGGAGTGGGAGGTGCGACAACCCAAGCCATTCGCCAATTCGGAGGGTCGCTAGGCGTCGCCATGGCCATAGCGTTCGTCGGCAAGGCCACCGCACGCGACGAAGTCTTGGCAGGATTCGATCGCATCTGGATCCTCGTCGTGGCCGGCGGCGTCGCTACGACGCTCTTCTCGCTTGCGCTGCGCAGGAACTCTCAATGACGAAGCCGGACCCCGAATCGATGACCGGCCTTGAGCTGCTGCGCCACGGATCGGATGACGACCGACCGTCACTCCGACGACTCATCGGTATGCGATTCGACGAGCTCGAGTTCGGGCGCGTGGTGATGTCGATGGAGGCCGGCACTGAGATGGCCAACCCCCTCGGCACGATGCACGGCGGAATCACCGCCGCCCTGCTGGACTCGGTGATGGGCGGGGCCGTCCACACCACCTCCGGCAGGGA
>RFNE01000285.1 GCA_009927375.1 Actinomycetota bacterium
GGCGCTCAAGTGGGCGAACGGCGTCGAGTACGCGCTCGCATCCTCGGTGTGGACGCGAGACCTCGGTCGAGCGATGCGCATGACGAAGAACCTCGATTTCGGCTGCGTGTGGGTGAACACCCACATCCCGATGGTGGCCGAGATGCCGCACGGTGGGTACAAGAAGTCCGGCTACGGCAAGGACCTCTCCGCGTACGCCCTCGACGACTACACCCGCATCAAGCACGTCATGGTCAACCTGAACAGCTAGGGATCGTTAGAGTCGTTTCCGATGGGGGATCAGGTGAGCCAAGAGCGGGGTTCGGTCGAACTCGTTGACGTGACCAAGCGCTACGGCGACGTCGTCGCGGTCGACTCGATCAATCTCTCGGTGCAAGCGGGTGAGTTCCTCTCGCTCCTCGGTCCGTCTGGCTGCGGCAAGACGACGACGTTGCGAATGCTCGCGGGCTTCGAACAGCCCGATGGTGGGTTCATCAAGATCAACGGTCAGGAAGTGCAGGGCGTGCCGCCGTACAAGCGGGACGTCAACACGGTGTTCCAGCACTATGCACTCTTCCCACACATGACGGTGGCAGAAAACGTCGCCTATGGACTTCGCCAGAAGGGCGTGAACAAAGACGAGATCGCCACGCGCGTGATGGAAGCACTCGACATGGTGCAGATGTCCAAGCTCGCCGAGCGCAAGCCGCGTCAGATGTCGGGTGGTCAGCAGCAGCGCGTCGCAGTCGCGCGCGCACTCGTCAATCGCCCGAGCATCCTGCTCCTCGACGAACCACTCGGCGCACTCGACCGCAAGTTGCGCGAGGAGATGCAGATCGAGTTGAAGTTGCTGCAATCTCGTCTCGGCATCACCTTCATCTTCGTCACCCACGACCAGGAAGAAGCGATGTCGATGTCGGACCGCATCGCGATCATGCTGGACGGCCACATCGAGCAGCTTGCGGATCCCGAGACGGTGTACGAGCATCCGAAGACGGCCTTCGTCGCCGGCTTCGTCGGGCGCAACAACTTCTGGCAGGGCACCGCAACCGCGAACGGATCGAAGGCCGACGACGGCACAGTGTTCGTCGCCACCCGCCCTGAGGAGAACGTGCCGACGGGCGAGCCGGCACTGTCGGCGGTCCGGCCCGAGTGCATCAACCTCTCGGCAGCCAGGCCCGACAAGCCGGAGAACTCGGTCGAGGCGACCGTCGCCGGCGTGTCGCACTTCGGCGACGTCCTCCAGTACGTCGTCCGCTCGGCGCATCGGGACCTGCTCGTGCTCGTGCCGCGCACCAACCCCGCTCGGTTCGCCGTCGACGACCGAGTGTGGTGCTCGTGGTCGGCCGAGGACGTGTACCTCTTCTCCGCTCGCCAGGCCGACGTCGTGATGGCCTCTCCGGCGCAGAGTTAGGTTCCCCGCGCAGACCCTCGTCCACTAGGGTGGCGCTTGGCGACAGCCACATCGAGTCATCAAGGGGGACACCATGGCCAAGCAGTTGCGCATGCTCGCACCGGACGATTTCCGCGAGAAGCTCTCGCGCCGAGCATTTCTGAAGGGTGGTACTGCAGCAGCGGGATTCGCCATCGTGCTCGCCGCATGTGGCGGATCCGATGACACGTCGAGTGGTGACACCACCGGCGGGGACATGGGTGGCACGGCGACTGGCGACTACAGCCGCGTGATCAACACCGCGTCCGGCTCGCTCGCGATGTACACGTGGGGCGACTACAACGACCCCGACCTCGTCGGCGCACTCGCAGACTCGACGCTCGGCGTGACGATGAAGGTCGACTACTACGCAAGCAACGAGGACCTCATCACCAAGTTGGCCTCGAGCAACGGCAACAGCGGCTTCGACATCGTCGTGCCGACCGGCCCGTACGTGCCACAGATGATCGAGAAGGGTCTCATCCAGAAGCTCGACATGTCGCTCATCCCGAACTTTGCGAACCTCGATCCGGCGTACACGTCACAGGCGTGGGACCCGAACAACGAGTACTCGGTGTGTAAGAACTGGGGTTCGACCGGGTACTTCTACGACAAGACGAAGATCACCCGCAAGATGGAGACCTGGCAGGACTTCATCGATGCCTGCATGAACGAGGGCAGTGGCAACTGCGCGATGATCGACACCGCACCGAACTTCTGCGGCATGTGGTTCTGGGCCAACGGCATCAACTGGAACACCCAGGACGCCGCCCAGATCGATGCCTGCGAGAAGTTCCTGGTGGACGAGTTCGCCCAGCACATCAAGGCATTCGACAGCTACCCGAGCACCAAGCTCGCCGAGGGTGCATACAGCCTCGCGATGGGTTGGAACGGCGACCTTCGTCAGGCCTACGTGCGCATCGCCGATGCCGGCGGAAATCCCGAAGATTGGGTGTGGGTGCTCGGATCCCCGGCGACCGAGTTGTGGATGGACAACTACTGCATCGCAGCGGGCGCACCGAACCCCGAGGCTGCACACGCGTGGATCAACTGGGACCTCGTTCCGGAGATCTCGATCAAGGACCTCCAGTACCACGGCTACAACACGGGTATGAAGAACATGGAGAGCCTGATCGCAGAGCTCGCACCGGACCTCGAGCGTGGAGAGATGATCTTCTTCACCCCTGAGCAGGTCGCCACGTTCCAGACCCAGGAGATCACGCCGGCGCTCGATCGCCTCGTCGACATCCTGAACAAGGCCAAGGCCAAGGCCGGAGCCTGATCGTCGGTGACCGCAACGGTCGCTGGAACATCTCGTAGGCGGTGGCGAGCGCCCAAGTACGCGCTCGCCCTGCCATCGATCATCTGGTACACGGTGTTCTTTGCCGCGCCGATCGCGTTCATCATCTTCTATTCCTTCGGAACCAAGGACACCTCCAAGCTCCTCCCGGTCGACCTCGGCAGCTTGTCGACCGCCAGCTACAAGGAGGTCTTCGACGCCACGTTCTTCACGACGTTCAAGGCGACGTTGCGTATCTCTGTCACGGCCACCTTGTTGTGTCTGCTCATCGGTCTTCCCGTCGCCTACTTCGCGGCGTTCAAGGTGAGCGAAAAGTGGAAGGCGATCATCCTCGCGGCCGTCGTC
>RFNE01000211.1 GCA_009927375.1 Actinomycetota bacterium
AATCCAGGTGTTCGGTGCGACTGGTGTGTCACAGTGGACGCCGCTCGCACGTCTCTATGCCGGGCAGCGCACCTTGCGACTTGCGGACGGTCCTGACGAAGTGCACTGGCACGTCGTCGGTCGTGCTGAAATCTCTCGATTCGAGGGTGAGCCCGCGTTGCCGCAATCAAGCGAGCGCGGCGGGATGTTCTCCGGCCCGAGCTGAGGATTACGGCCGGGTTGCCGGTGACTCGGTCTTGCGAGGATCGGTGATGATGAGACCCTCCAAGGTCTTGTCGATCGCCTTCATCAGATCGGAGTCGAGCTTGACGTTCGCGGCCTTGACGTTGTCGTCGAGTTGTTCAGGACGCGTCGCTCCGACGATTGCCGAGGCAACGTTGCGGTTCTGCAAGACCCAGGCGATTGCGAGTTGTGCCATCGTGAGCCCGGCGCGGTCCGCAAGCGGCTTGAGCTGCTGAACACGCTCGAGCACTTCATCGCTCATCCAACGCGAGATGAAGTTCTTGCCGCTCAACTCGTCGGTTGCACGAGATCCTGCCGGTGGTGGCTGGCCGGGGAGATACTTGCCGGTCAACACTCCCTGTGCGATCGGCGACCACACGATTTGCGAGAGGCCTTCGCGTTCGCTCGCAGGGACTACTTCTTCTTCGATGACGCGCCACAACATCGAATATTGCGGCTGATTGGAGATGAACGGTACGTTCATCTGACGCGCAAGTTCCGCGCCACGAGTGATCTCATCGGCGCTCCATTCCGACACGCCGATGTAGAGGGCCTTGCCCTGGCGCACGACGTCGGCGAATGCGAGCATCGTTTCTTCGAGCGGTGTTTCGTTGTCGAAGCGGTGCGCTTGATAGAGGTCCACGTAGTCGAGTTGCAGGCGCTTCAACGATGCGTCGATGGAGTGCATGATGTGCTTTCGGGAAAGACCACGATTATTCGGTCCTGAGCCCGTCGGCCAGAAGACCTTCGTGAACACCTCGATGCTCTCGCGGCGGATTCCTGAGAGTGCTCGACCAAGCACTTCCTCTGCTTTCGTGCCCGCGTAAACGTCTGCAGTGTCGTAGGTGGTGATGCCGAGATCGAGTGCGCGCTTCACACAGGAGCGTGCTGCGTCCTCTTCGACTTGACTGCCATGCGTGATCCAGTTGCCGTAACTGATCGCCGAGACTTTGAGGCCACTTCTTCCGAGGTATCGAAATTCCATGGCCTGACTCTATTGCGAACGTGTCTCGGCAGTCGTAGTGGATGGGTGACGAAGTACGGACAATCCCGCGATAGCGATACCGGAAACGACGAGGACGGTCATCGTGACGCTCGTGATTCCAAAGGCACTGCGCCGACCGAGGTGCTCATAGATCACCCAGAGAACATTGCCGCGATTCCGCCGGTCAGCGTCTGCATTCCGCCGAGGAGTCCAGAGGCACCCGCCTGGCGTTCCTCGGGGACGGACTGCGACACGGCGATGCCGGTTCCCGTGACGGTGAATGCATCGAGTGCGGACTGGGTGAGGGCGATGCCGAGTAAGAGGTATGGGGATTCGAGCGTGCCGTAGATGAGCATGTAGATCGCGCCAGCGAGGAGCCCGAACGCGCTCACGCGAAACGGTCCGTGTCGCTCGGCGATCTTGCCGCCCATCGTTCCAAAGAAGATCCATGGGAGTCCGAAGAGCGACACCCCCGCGTTGGCCACCCAACTCGGTGCACCCATGTCGTCCATCATCACGACCCACAGCGGGTCGAACACGCCGATCATGACGTACAGCGCGAGACCCACGAGGATCGCACCGAGCATCGGACGGATGCGCAACAAGTCGAAGGCGAATCGTTCCGTCGTGCGATCCTCCGGCGGCGTCTCCGGAACGTTCGCGCGCGAGATCACGACTGCCGCGAGCAGGATGAGCGCGGCCATGATCAGGAACGGTGCGGCGAGCCCGAACGCGCCGACGGTGAGCGCGGAGATCATCGGGCCGAGCGCAAAGCCGCCAACTTCGATCGACACGCCGCGTCCGAGATTGCGGCCGACGTTGTCGCGATCACTCACGATGATGATGCGCCGGGTGGCGGGAATCGAGATGCCGGTGCCGATGCCCATCAGGGTGCGTCCCAGGATGAACACGGGAAGAGTTGACCCAAACGCCATGACGAGTGCGCCGACGACATTCAATGCGAAGCCGAAAGTCAGCATTCGACGCGCATGTCCCTTGTCGGCAAGTGGAGCGAGTGTGAGTTGGGCGATGAACGACGTGAAGAAGCCGACGGCGACGATGAAACCGAGCCCTGTCTCTTGGATGCCGTACGTGTCGCGCCAATCGTCGAGCATCGTGAACATCACGCCGTAGCCTGCGGCGAGCAATCCGACCGAAACTTGCAAGACAAGTACGAGTCGGGACTTGAGCACCCTGCAACATTAGGTGTTGGCGCTTCGATCGCGCCGTAGTGTGGAGTCATGGACGTCGCCGTCGTCGACTACCGATCCGCAACTGCCGCTCGCGATTTCACACGCGTCGTTGCGAGAAACGGGGTTCGCCGTCCTCGTCAATCACCCGATCGACTATTCGATGGTGCTTCGACTGCAGCAGGAGTGGCTCGATTTCTTCCGCTCCGAGCGCAAGTGGGAGTTTCTGCCTGACGAGGGCGGCCAGGATGGCTATCGGCCGATGGAAGAGGCGGAGACCGCCGTCGGATTCTCGAAGAAGGACATCAAGGAGTATTTCCACTGGTACCCATGGGGTCGTCAACCTGAGGCTGAGTCCCGAGTGGCGAGGGAAATGTACGACGCGGGATTCTCACTCGCTGCAGAGCTGCTGTCGTGGGTCGAGGAGTTCACTCCCTCGGAGATCTCCAAGCAGTTCACGATGCCGCTCTCGGAGATGATCAATGGGACGCAGCGAACGTTGTTGCGCATCTTGCACTATCCGCCATTGCGCGGGGACGAACCCGAGGGTTCGGTGCGTGCCGCAGCTCATCAAGACATCA
Organism: Actinomycetota bacterium; assembly: GCA_009927375.1. Lineage (GTDB taxonomy): Bacteria > Actinomycetota > Acidimicrobiia > Acidimicrobiales > Ilumatobacteraceae > UBA3006. The sequence goes on from RFNE01000211.1 coordinate 2,979, forward strand.
ACATGATCACCGTCCTCCCCGCGTCGAACGAACCAGGCCTCCAGGTCCGCGATCTATCGGGGAAGTGGCATGACGTTCCGTGCGATCCGGGCAGCGTCGCGATCAACGCCGGCGACATGCTCGATTACGCAACAGGCGGGTTCTACCCGAGCACGACACATCAGGTGACGAATCCGACCGGCGACGCAGCGAAGCGTTCGCGAATTTCGACGCCACTCTTCTTGCATCCCGCCGACGACGTCGTGGTCGCCAAGGGCACGACCGCATTCGAATTCCTTCGCGATCGCATCAAGCAGATCGCCGGCGTCGAGCTCCAGAAGTAGGGGTCGTGACGCTTCCGCTCGAGGTCAACACCGGGTCGCTCATCGGTGGAGAGTGGGTGAGCGGATCTTCGTCGATTGACGTCATCAACCCCGCGACCGGAGGAGTGCTGACGAAGGTCTCCAACGCGACGATCGCGGACTGCCTCGCCGCAGTCAGTGCGGCTGACCGAGCATTCGAATCGTGGAGCAAGACGGCTCCACGCGTGCGAGGCGAGATTCTTCGTCGCGCATACGAGTTGATGATCGCCGAGCACGAAGCGCTGTCGCAGTTGATCACCCTCGAGATGGGCAAGGTGATCACCGACGCGCGCGCAGAAGTCACGTATGCGGCGGAGTTCTTCCGTTGGTTCAGCGAGGAAGCGGTGCGCATCGACGGTGACTATCGCCGGGCACCAAGCGGAAACAATTGGTTGCTCGTGAGCCGTCAGCCGGTGGGCGTTGCATTGCTCGCCACGCCGTGGAACTTTCCGGCCGCGATGGCGACTCGCAAGATCGGACCCGCCCTCGCAGCGGGGTGCAGTGTGGTGTTGAAGCCTGCACACGACACCCCACTCACCGCACTTGCGATTGCCGACATTCTCGTGCGTGCCGGAGTTCCCGACGGTGTGGTGAACGTCGTCGTCACCGACCAGCCAGCGCCCGCGGTCGAGGCGATGCTCAATTCCGGTCGGGTGAGAAAACTGTCGTTCACTGGCTCGACGCGCGTCGGATCCTGCTTCTCCAGCAAGCTGCGACGCGAATCATTAACTGCAGCATGGAACTCGGCGGTAATGCACCGCTCATCGTGTGTGCGGATGCCGACATCGACGTCGCAGTCGAAGGAGCGATGCTTGCCAAGATGCGCAACGGAGGTGCAGCATGCACCGCGGCGAATCGATTCTTCGTACACGAAGCGGTGCTCGAGGAGTTCACTTCCAAGTTCGTCGACCGCATGTCCAAGCTCGTGCTCGGTGACGGTTTAGCTGCGCACACGACGCTCGGGCCGCTCGTGTCGAAAGCACAGCAGCAACGAGTCGGTGCGCTCGTCGAGGACGCTGTTGCCCGCGGTGCCAAGGTTTTGTGCGGCGGATCTGCGGTGTCCGAACCAGCATTCGGATTTCAGGCGACGGTCCTCGGTGGAGTGAACGTCGATGATCCTCTCCTGCAGGAGGAGATCTTTGGCCCGATCGCGCCACTCGTCTCGTTCTCCGACGAGACCGAGATGCTTCGTCGGGCAAACGACGTCGACCACGGACTCGTGTCCTATGTGTTCACCAAGGACGTCGGCAAGGGAATGCGGATCGCCGAAGCACTCGAGTCGGGAATGGTCGGTCTGAACCGTGGACTCGTGTCGGATCCGGCTGCACCGTTCGGTGGCGTGAAGCAGTCGGGCATCGGTCGCGAGGGCGGTCACGACGGATTGCTCGAGTTCCTCGAGACCAAGTACGTGGCGGGGAACTGGTAGAGCTTTCACGTTGTCACCGTCCGCCGACGGCTGGTTGAATTTTTCACATGTCGTCAGGTTCACGACAACTCGCAGAACGACTGTTGGCCGGCGTCGGCGTCACGATCAACGGGAGTGAGCCAACGAGCATTCGGGTGCACGATGAGCGCCTGTGGGATCGAGTGATCGCCCAGCGTCAACTCGGGTTCGGCGAGGCGTACATGGACGGCTGGTGGGACTGCGACCAGATGGACGAGATGCTGACTCGCGTGATCGCAGGCGATCTCCTCGGCGAGATCAGACCATCGGTGCGCGTCGTTGCTCAGGTCCTGCGCAGCAATCTCGTCAACCTGCAAACCAAGAAGCGCGCGGAGACGAACGCACGGCACCACTACGACATCGGCAATGACTTGTATCAACGCATGCTCGACCCTCGCATGGTGTATTCATGTGCGTACTGGCAAAACGCCACAACGTTGGACGATGCGCAAGTCGCGAAATTGGATCTCATCTGCCGCAAGCTCGGTCTCGAGCCCGGAATGAAAGTGTTGGACATCGGCTGCGGATGGGGAGGTTTCCTGCGCTATGCGGCGGAGCATTACGGGGTGAGTGGAGTCGGAATCACTCCTGCTCCGCAGCAGGTGAGCATCGCAACTGAGCGCACCGCGCACCTACCGATCGAGATTCGACAGATGGACTACCGCGACGTGACGGGGACGTTCGACCGCATCGTGAGCGTCGGGATGATGGAACACGTCGGACCAAAGAACCTGCGCGCATTCTTCGACGTGTGCAACGCGCGGTTGGTTCCGGGCGGACTGATGCTGCACCACCTGATCGGTGGACTCGTGTCCAAGAACCACAGCGACCCGTTCTTCGATCGGTACATCTTCCCTGGTGGCGTGTTGCCGTCGATGGCGCAGTTCTCGGGTGCGAGCGAACCCGACTGGGTGATCGAAGACATGCACAACTTCGGCCCCGACTACGACCGCACGTTGATGGCGTGGCACGACAACATCGAGTCGCGATGGAGCGAGATCCCCACCTACGACGAGCGGTTCAAGCGGATGTGGAAGTTCTATCTCCTCGGCTCGGCGGCAGGCTTCAGGTCGCGCTCGTTGCAGTTGTGGCAGTACGTGATGCGCCGCAAGGGCACGCTCCCGCGTTACACCCCGGTGCGCTGAGCGTCCTCGGCTCCTCGCGCGACCGACAGCGCCCAGGCGAAGAAGAGGAACTGGAAGGGCAGTCGCCCGAATGAAATGAGCTGGTCGCCGAAGGGTCGGTCTCGCCAGTCCCAGGCCATGTAGAGGTTCGCGGGATACACCGCGATGAACAGGACGAAGGCGGCGAGCGCCGCTCGCTTCCGCGTCGACGGACGCAACACGCCGATCCCAATGGTCACTTCGGCGATGCCGCTCACGATCGTCCAAAACCGCTCCCGAACGGCATCCACGGCGGAACGATGGCGTCGAAGAATGCCGGATTGATGAAGTGCGTGACACCAGCTCCGAGGATGAAGAGCCCGAGGATGACCGCACTGTTGTTCCGACGGGAGTCGCTCATCACGCCATCTTGGCACCCGAGCCGTGGATGCGCACATGGTGACCATCGTTTCTGAGACAATGAACATGGACCACCCGAGGAGACCCCGTGACCGACAGCATCGATACACGCACGAACTGGCTGGACACCGAGACCCTGAATGCCGTCCGCGGCCAGGTTCCGCTCGTG
>RFNE01000148.1 GCA_009927375.1 Actinomycetota bacterium
AACTGTTCGTACCGCATCGGTGAGCCCCGCGCGAGTCATCGTGTCGGTGAAGAATGGCAACGTATTGATCCTGCCGGTCGCTGCATCGACCACGGTGTCGTCGAACCATTCCCACCCGGGCTGATTCTCTTCTGACCCTCCGTGGTGATCCACTGCGTACAACGTGACGCCACACGAACGGGCTGCAGCGCCAACCCACACCGTGCTTCGTCCACAGTACGAACCAACTTCGACCATGTTGAGCGACGGAACGTTTCCCCCCGCGAGCATCGCGGCTTCGTATAGCGCGTCTCCCTCATCGGGCGGCATGAAGCCCTTCGTTGCGAGCGCGACCTCGCGGAGCGCCGGGTCGATCATCAGTCGTTGATGCCGATGAGTGCGTTCGCTTGGGCGACGCGACCGAGCCAGTGCGCGCTCGGCTTCGGCGTGCGTACCTGCGTCGAACGGTCAACGGCGCACAACCCGAAGATCGGCGCATAACCGCGCGTCCACTCGAAGTTGTCCATCAACGTCCAGTAGGTGTAACCGCGCACGTCGATTCCATCCGCGATGCAGTTCAAGACGCCGTCGAGTGCATCGTGGACGAACTCAATGCGCTCACGGTCGTCCGTCGCCGCAACGCCGTTCTCCGTGACGATGAGTGGAACGTGGTCGGTTTGCTCCCACGCCCTGCGAATACACGCCTCGAGTGCGGAGGCCGGAACTCATACCCCATGATCGTGAGGCGCATGTCGGGGGTCGGTTTGGTGCGACCGTCCTTGTCCATGATCTCGCGCGTGTAGGTCTGCACGCCGAAGAAGTCGTCGCCCTTCGCAACTTCAAGGAATGGATCCTCGAGGCCCGCCCACGCGCGATCGCGGTGTGCAGCAGCTTGGGCCAGCTCATCCTCGTTGTTCCCAACGATCGTGTACTCCTGCATCGCGAGTGTGATCCCGAGTGGTGCACTCGAGACGGACTTCACCGCGTCGCGGGACTTGCGGTGCGCGTCACAGAAGACTTCGTTCGCCTTGAGTCGCAGCGCACGATCCTTCTTTCCGGGAGGGAACTCGCCGAGCAGATACCCGATGGTCGAGACCATGTTCGGTTCGTTGATCGTGCACCACATTCCGACTTCGTCGCCGAGACCGCGGGCGACCTTGTCGGAGAAGCGTGCGAAGAGATCAGACGTCGTGTCGTTCCCCCACCCACCCAACGCCGCGACCCATCGCGGAGTGGTGAAGTGATGCAGCGTGACGATCGGAGTGATGCCGTTGTCTCGACAGCATTGCACCATCTTCTTGTAATGATCGATCGAGGCCTGCGAGAACTCTCCGTCCTCTGGTTCGATTCGACTCCACTCCACGCTGAAGCGATAGGTGCCGAAACCCCACGACTTGAGCATCGCGATGTCCTGGGGATAACGATTGAAGTGGTCGCACGTGTCGCCGCTCGGTTCGACGCACGGACTTCCGGGTGTGTGTTCCCAGTCCCACCAATCGTTGTTCCAATTGTTTCCTTCGACTTGGTGAGCGGCTGTTGCCGTTCCCCACGTGAATCCTTTGGGAAATGCCTTTGACTTCTGCGACGCCATGCGTGACACGCTAACGCACCGTGCAATCGTGACCAGATGCTGGCAACATGGACGAGTGCCAACCCCTCTCGAAGATCTCGTCACGCTCCTCGACTTGGAGCCGATCGAGGTGAACATCTTCCGCGGTCAGTCTCCCGACGAGAATCGTCAGCGAGTGTTCGGCGGGCAGGTCGCGGGACAGGCGCTCGTTGCGGCGACACGCACGATTGACGAGTCAGACCGCATGGTTCATTCACTGCACGCGTACTTCCTGCGTTCCGGTGATCCTGGTGTACCGATCCTCTACGAAGTCGATCGACTCCGCGACGGGAAGAGCTTTTCGACCAGGCGCGTTGTCGCGATCCAGCACGGAAAGCCGATCTTCAACCTGCAGGCGAGCTTCCAGAAGATCGAGTCAGGTCTCGAGTACCACATCACGATGGACCCGACGACTCCGCCACCCGAGTCACTTCCGGACTACAAGACCCGAATGGAGCCCTACAAGGAGTTGCTCGGCGAGTGGTACGACCGCCCCCGACCGATCGACCAGCGCTACGTCGATGGAGATCCGTTCTCTCGTAAGGGAAATCCACGTCCCGGTCAGCGCGTGTGGATTCGCGCGGATGGCACCCTTCCGAACGATCCGGTGTTGCACTCCTGCATCCTCACCTATGCGAGCGACATGACACTCCTCGACACCGCGCTCATGCCACACGGCATCGGTTGGTCGGATGGATCGGTGCAGATGGCAAGCCTCGATCACGCAATGTGGTTCCATCGGCCGTTCCGTGCGGACCAGTGGATGCTGTATCAGCAGACGTCAATCTCGACGTCGAATGCTCGCGGGCTCGCCGAAGGCCACATCTTCACGCAGGATGGTCTGCTCGCAGTGACGGTCGTCCAAGAGGGACTGACCCGTCTGATTTCCAAGTCCTGACCGACGGTCAGCGGCGGGAGTCCATGAACATCCCGCGCAGTGCGGAGAAGTTCTCGACGCAGTGACCCGCGCCCAACACGACCGCTTCGAGCGGCTGTGGCGACATGTTCACCGGAACCTTGGTGTCGCGCTCGATGCGCTGGGCGAGTCCACGCAACATCGAACCACCACCAACGAGATACATGCCGCGGGTCAGGAAGTCCTGCGACAACTCCGGCGGCGCAACTGCGAGACATCGCACGACGGAGTCCACCATCTGGGTGACGACGTCATCGATCGCCTCGCGAATCTCCTGCGGAGTGAGGATCACCGTCTTTGGAAGACCACTCACGAGGTCACGCCCGCGAACCTCGGCGTCACGCTCACGTGGCGTTGGCATCGCGCTTCCGATCGACTTCTTGATTTCCTCAGCGGTCCGCTCGCCGATCGCAAGTCCGTGCTCGCGTCGCACGTGTGCTTGGATCGCCGCATCGATGTCGAATGAACCGACGCGCACAGCTTCGAGCGCAACGATCCCACCGAGACTGATGACTGCTGTTTCGGTGGTTCCACCACCAATGTCGATGACCATGTTGCCGACGGGCTCGTTGATCGGAAGATCCGCACCGATCGCCGCCGCCATCGGCTGCTCCAACAACTGTGCATCTGCGGCACCTGCGCGTCGCGTCGCATCGGTGACCGCGCGTCGCTCGACTTCCGTGATCGCCGATGGAACACAGATCAACACTTTTGGACGGGAGAATCGCGAGACACCTGCTCGCTGCAGGAGCAATCGAATCATCTTCTCGGTGATCTCGAAGTCGGTAATTGCTCCGCCACGCAGTGGGCGCACGGCAACGATGTAGCCAGGAGTCCTGCCGATCATGCCCGAGGCTTCCTCGCCCGTGGCAAGGACCTCCCCCGTGCGTCTATTGACGGCGATGACCGAAGGCTCGTTGATGACGATCCCCCTGCCCTGCATGTACACGAGGGTGTTGGCCGTCCCGAGGTCAATGGCGAGGTCGCGTGCCATGGCTAGTTGCGCCCCTGACGCTCTCTGGACTCGCGAAGTTGCTGACGCAAGTGTGCGCGTGAATCGTCTGACAGTGCATCAAGATGCCGGTGAAAGGCATCCATCCCCGTCGTCCTCGTCGTCGGCGGCGCGTCCTGATACACGAGAAAGGCGAGGACGAGTGCGGAGACGACCGAAATCAGCGCGAAAAAAATCGTGACGGCACCGAATGCAAACATCACGAGCCGCTCACGTCGTTCAATTTCTTCACGTCAGTGATGTGTTGTGCGCCGAGCGCCCAGTCACCACCATCGCCCCACTGTTCACGTTTCCAAATCGGCACCGTCGCCTTGAGCGCGTCGATGCCAAACCGTGCTGCGTCGAATGCTTCCGGTCGATGTGGCGCAGAGACGACGATCACCACCGACGATTCGCCGAGCTTCAGCTCTCCGATGCGATGAACGAGTGCGATCCTCCCGAGGGTCGGCCATTTGTCGCGCATCTCCTTGGCGATCTCGAGGCACTTCGGAACAACCTGCTCGTCGTACGCCTCGTATGCGAGCGACGTCACATCATGTCGACCTTCGGAATGATCGCGAACCGTGCCGGAAAAGACCACGACCGCGCCGCAACGCGGGAGCACCGACCAGTCATACAACTCACCGACCAGGAGAGAGTCGCTCGTCAATTCGACCAACGTGTCTCCGTTGTCGAAGAAGCGGCGGTTGGTCACAGCCAAAGCGTACCTGAGTGCGACGACGACACTTCGTCGAGGCGCTTGACTAGCCTCACGCACGTGTCGGGCGACGATGACGAACTCGGTGAACATTCATTCAACGCGCCTCTTCCCCCATACGAGCGAACCTGGATCCACCCGAGTGAGCACGCACGGCAGGCCGAACAGCAGTTACCGGCACGATTCGACAGATCGGCGGCGCGAACGCTGGCGCTTTTCAGTGTCGTGACGTGTCTTGCCGCCTCGATCGGCATGCTGGTTGTCGCTATGCCGGGTCGTTCAGGCGCCGGCAAGCCAGCAATCGAAGCTGCGACTTTCAACGGGGGTTCCAGCCCTGTCGACCTGGGAATTGGCTCGATTTCCTCCCCGATCGCAGCGGCGATGACCGAGTCGGGAATCCTGATCAGCGTGATTGATGGTGTGGAAGTTGGCGAGAGGGTCCACGTGGCGACACCTGAATCCGCCGAGTTCGACGCGGTCGTCCTCGATGTCGAACCCGACCTCGGCGTCACGCTCCTCAAGGTTGTCGATGAACCGGCGACCGCCTCACGCATCGCAGTGACTCGATTGGCTGACGAGGCGATGCCGCCAGGTTCCCCCGTTTGGGTCGCAACGTCGGCGTTCGGAATTGAGCTCAGTCACATCAGCCCAGCCACATCCAGTCGTGATGGGACGCACATTCCGCTCGAGCCTTTCGCGGCCTCGCACCACGGGGGCACGGTGTACACCGGTGATGGAGTTCTGCTCGGTTGGTGCGTCGAACGGATGGCAGGCATTGGTTGATACCTGCGAATGCGGCACGATCTGCCGTCCTTAGGCTGGACGGCGATGTCGAACAACCCTGACGAATCGCCCTTCCCGGGGATGCCGTTCTTCGGGGACCTCGCAAAGCAACTGTCGAGCCAAGGACCGCTGCAATGGGATGTCGCTCGCCAAGTCGCACTGATGACCGCGACTGAAGGAACAAACTCCGAAGCCAACGTCGATCCAGCGAGCAGAGTTGCCATCGAACGACTCCTCCCCATTGCCGACCAACGGGTGCGGGACTTCACTGGACTTGCGACGGCTCCACTGGGAGCCCCACCGAAGATCGAGGTCGTCAATCGCTCGATGTGGACGCACCACACGATCGCCGCCTATCGACCGATGTTCACCGACCTCGCACAATCTCTCACCTCGTCGTCTACCGAGGCGAGCGACCCGGACCCGATGGCCCAGATGATGTCATCGATCAACAAGATGATGGGTCCGGCGATGATGGGCATGTCCGTCGGAACGATGATCGGACAACTCGCGCTTCGCGCATTCGGTCAATACGACCTCCCACTTCCCCGCGAATCACAGAATCAGCTCCTCATCGTCGCGCCGAACATCGAGAAATTCGCAAGCGACTGGAGCATCACCGCAGACGACATGCGAATGTGGGTACTGATCAGCGAACTGACGTCCCATGCGGTTCTCACCGTTCCACACGTCCGAGACACGATTGCGGCTGCGATCCGCCACTACATCGCCGGATTTTCTCCGAATCCGAACGCGCTGATGGAGCGACTCACGAACATGGATCTCGGCGACAGCGATCCGATGGCGATGATGAACAAGTTCTTCACGGATCCCTCAATCATCCTCGGGGCCGTGCGATCACCAATGCAGGAGAATCTCGCGCCATCGCTTGATGCGATGGTCGCCGCGATCATCGGCTACGTCGACCACGCTGTCGACACCATCTCCACATCCGTACTTGGCTCGGGAACACAGATCGCCGAGGCGGTTCGTCGGCGCAGAGTCGAGGCATCACCAAGTGATTCGTTCGTCGAGCAACTCCTCGGCCTGCACCTCACACAGGGCCAGGTCGAGCGCGGTAATACGTTCGTCGAAGGGGTCGTCGAACGAGCCGGCAACGATGGACTTGGGCAACTCTTTGCGCGATCGGGGAACCTCCCGACGCCGAGCGAACTCGATGCGCCAGGACTCTGGCTTGCTCGGATTGCGCTCTAGTAGCGCACTGCGTAATACACGGCGGCCACGAGGCCGATCGCACCGATCATCGCGAATCCGACGGGACCGCTCGGTGTCAGCCCCACCGCAACAAATCCTCCCGCAACCTGAGCGAGCTGATTCCGCGTCTCATATCGAGCGAATGCTCGCGATCGATTCGCATCTGGTGCCCGTGACTGGAGCACCGAATCGAAGGCGAGCTTCCCGAGCGCACCAACGGCGTAGATGACGCCCGTGAGGACGATGCCCGCGGTGATGCTGCCGATGTAAGCACTCGCCAGACCGACGAGTGCAACGACGACGAGTGAAACTTCGAGGACGACGTGCTCGCGCATCAGTCGGCGAACGAATCCCGCGACCGAATTGGCGGCCAACGTCGAGACAGATCCGACCGCAAGCGCCAAGGCGAACCATGCGGTTCCAGCCTTTTCGGTTCGCAGCCAAAATGCGAGATGAAAGAACAGGAACCCGTTTGCAACACGAAGTGCCGCCATCGCCGTTGCCGCACGCACGATTGCGGGAGAGTGCAGCTCGCTTCGCTCAAGTTCGGATTCAGGAACGCGCGCACCAGCCAAACCACGAGGCAGGGAGAGCGCAAGGACTCCGGCAAGAACGAAGCAGACGACCGCAAAACCGAGCGACACGCGTGAGCTGATCAGTTGCAGCAACGCTGCTGGGCCTCCCGCAACGATTCCGACGATGCCGGTGAGTCGACCGATCTGTCCATTGGCGGCCATCAAACCATCTGCGTTGACCACCGTCGGCATCATCGCCGAGCGCGACACGCTGTACACCTTTGCCAGGACGAGCGCGATGAACATCAGCGCAAAGAGCGAGAGTGAGTCGATCCACCGCATGATGGCGATCATCAACCCAGCTCGCGCGAAGGAGAGCACCACGATCGTGAGCCTTCGTCCACCGGGCATGCGGTCGAGGAACGGTCCGATGAATCGAGCGAGGATCAAGAACGGCGCAAGGCTGAACGCGAGGAAGGCAAGTACTCGACTGCGTGCGGCATCGGGGCTCACCGAGAGGAACATCGAGTCAGCGAGCGAAACGGCAAGTGCCGCTTCCCCGGCAACGGTCCATGTGTGCACGCGCTTGAGGCGCGTGAGCGGGCTTGCTGGTGGAAGACCGGTGTTCGACCTGACTATGACGTCAGTTTCTCATACTTGTATCCGAGACCGCGGATGGTCACCACGTTCACGGGGTTTGCTGGATCGACCTCGATCTTCGAGCGAAGACGCTTGATGTGCACGTCGAGCGTCTTCGTATCGCCGTAGTAGTCCGAGCCCCACACGCGATCGATGAGGTTCTCACGGGTCATGACCCTGCCGGCATTTGCCATCAGTACGTACAACAGTTCGAATTCCTTGAGGGGCAGCTTCGTCACCGTGCCCCGCACCGTCACCATGTGTTGCTCTGGATCAATCTGCACGTCGCCGACTCGAACCGTGCCGATACCAACCTCGTCGATCTCGCTTTGCGTGAGCGAACTGCGACGAAGTGCCGCTCGAATTCTCGCGACGAGTTCGCGCAGGCGGTACGGCTTGACGATGTAGTCGTCTGCACCAACTTCGAGCCCGACCACCGTGTCAATCTCGGACCCCTTGGCCGACACCATGATGATCGGCACTTGGCTCTTCTTGCGGATCTCGCGGCACACGTCGGTGCCCGACACCTTCGGCAACATCACGTCAAGGAGGATGATGTCCGGCTTCACGCTCTCGAAGTTGAGCAGCGCCTCCGCACCATCACGCGCAACTTCGACCCTGAATCCTTCACGCTGGAGCCCGATGTCGAGGGCCTCAATGAAAGCGTCCTCGTCTTCAACGATGAAGACCGTCGGCGCGTCCTTGGCGGAGGTCACAAAATGACTTTGGGAGTCTCGCCGTCGTTCTGTCGGGCTCGGAATCGCGAAGCGCCCTTGAGTTCAGGGACCCATCCGGTGAGGATGAATCGCGTGCGCTCGGCGATGTTCACCGCATGGTCGCCAATGCGCTCGTAGAAGCGCGAAACGACGGCGAGCTGAACCGCGACCTGAAGATCAATCGCTTCGCGCGCGTGACTCTCAAAGATTTCCTGAATGAACTGTCGATGCAGGGCATCGAGGTAGCTGTCCATGTCGTCGAGTGCCGCAGCCTTCGGCGCATCGTTCGTATTGAACGCATCTATTGTCGCAACATACAGCTGTCGAGCTTGCTCACTCATCTTGCTGATCAAGTCACGAAGTACCGGGTCAATCGCGTGACCGTAGATTCGACGCGCTGCCTTGCAGATGTTCACGGCGAGATCGGCGGAGCGCTCAAGTTCGGCCGAAATCTTGATGATCGACACGAGCTGTCGAAGGTCACCTGCTACCGGCGACTGAAGGGCGAGTTCCTGGAAGCAGAATTCTTCGATCTCGAGTGACCGCGCGTCGATCTCGTCGTCGGCTTGGACCAGGTAGTCCGCGCCCTCGAGGTCTCCGGACAACAGCACATTGGTGGCACGCGGAATCGTGTCGATCACGGTCTGGCCGAGAGCCACAACACGACCACGCAGGTCTTCGAGCTCTTGGTGAAAGGTCTTACGGAGTTCTTCCATCCCCATCACCGTATCTTGCGGAAGTTACTTGTCGCTTGCCACGAGGTGACGCCTGCGTGAACAACCTTGGTTGTCAGCGGACCTGGGTGCGAGTGACCCACGCATGGAGGTCGCTCTGCGCGTCGCGATCAAAGCCCGGCATCCCCTCACGAGACCACTCGTTGTGCGATCCAAGCCGATAATGCGCAACGTCATCAGCGAGCAAGAACCCGAGCACCGTATCGAGCCACATCCGGTGCTTCGGGTGGGTCAATGGCACCAACGTCTCGACCCTGCCCTTCAAATTTCGCTCCATCATGTCGGCGGAACCGATGAGGTGCAGCGGCTCATCGTTGTCGAGTCCGTGTTCGAATCGATAAATCCGCGAGTGCTCCAATTGGCGCCCCAATATCGAACGAACCGAGATGTTCTCTGAGAGTCCCGTCACCCCAGCACGCAAACAACAGATTCCACGCACGATGAGGTCAACGTGCACCCCAGCCTGCGAAGCGCGATACAGCGCCTCGATGACGTCCGGGTCTGAGATCGAGTTCATCTTCATCGTGATCCGACCACGCTCTGCAAACGATGCTTCCTTGTCGATCAACTCGATGACGCGTGACTTCAGTCGATGAGGTGCGACGAGCAGTGACTGATACTCGGGTGCGTGTGCATAACCCGTGAGATAGTTGAAGAGTTCAGTCGCATCTCGGCCGATCTCAGGCTCGCTCGTGAAGTAGCCGATGTCTTCATAGATTCGGGCAGTGACCGAGTTGTAGTTCCCAGTTCCGATGTGCACGTAACGACGTAGCGCACCAGATTCGCTGCGCACGACAAGGATGCACTTTGCGTGTGTTTTCAAACCGACGAGCCCGTAGGTGACGTGGACGCCGGCATACTCCAATTCCTTTGCCCACGAGACATTGCGTGCTTCGTCGAAGCGAGCCTTCAGCTCTAGGACGACCGCGACCTGCTTGCCGAGCTCGGCCGCCTTGATCAAGTGTCGCGCAATCGTCGAGTCACCAGATGTTCGATAGAGGGTCATCTTGATGGACTGCACGTGCGGATCGAGCGCAGCCTGTTTGACGAACGACTCGACCGACGACGCGAACGACTCATGCGGATGGTGTACGAGGAGCTGGCGTTCTTTGATGACGTCGAAGATTGAGCGACTCTCCTCTTCTGCCACAGACAGTCGCCCTGCCGTTACTGGTGGCCACGACGTGTAACGAAGACGTGGAATATCGATTGATGCAAGCTCTGCAAACGACCCCAATCCGATGATCCCGTCGTGGTAGGTGACATCCTCGGACTCAAGCTCAAGTTCGTCGACGAGGAGCTGCAACATCTCATGCGGCATCGTGCGCGGGACCTCAAGTCGCACGGCGCGGCCGAACCGCCGGCGGCGAAGTTCCATCTCGACTGCCGCAAGGAGGTCTTCCGCGTCTTCATCATCTAACGAAAGGTCGGCGTTTCGCGATACACGAAAGACGCAGCACTGCTCAACAGACATCCCAGGGAAGAGTTGACCAAGATGGGCAATGACGAGATCCTCGATGAGCACGAAAGTCTTCGAGGATCCGACGGAGATGAATCGCGGGAAGTTTGCTGGGAGCTTCACTCTCGCGAAACGCTGCTCACCCGAGCGTGGGTCACGGACGGTGATGGCGAGATTGAGCGCGAGGTTCGAGATGTATGGAAACGGATGTGCTGGATCGACTGCGAGCGGAGTGAGGATCGGATAGATGCGTTCCATGAACTGACTCGCAAGTTCCGCTCGATCCCCTGCCGACATTTGATCCCATCGAAGGACAAAGATCCCGTTCTCTGCAAGAAATGGTAAGAGCGAGTCGCGAACGATCGCTTCTTGGGTCAGGGTCAGCACCTGAACTCGCTCACGAATTTCATTGAGCTGCTGGACCGGGGTCCTTCCGTCTGGCGTTGTCCTTACCACTTCACCAGCAATCTGATCCTTCAGCGCCGCAACACGGATTTGATAGAACTCATCGAGATTCGTACTAAAAATTGAAACAAAACGACACCGCTCGAGCAACGGAATCTCTTCTTCTGTAGCGAGAGACAAAACCCTCGAGTTGAAGTCGAGCCAACTCAGCTCGCGGTTGATGAATCGTTCGTCGATGGGAGAATCGTAGGAAGACGTAAGCGTCGAGAACCCACGCTGGAGAAGTTGTCGCCAAGAAATCATGTTCTCGCTACCACTCGTTCAACTCGTCACGGCGTCATACCTAGACGCTTTGATCGAAAAGCGTTAAGCCGACTCGTCGGCCCAGCCGATTTCCCACTCCACACTGATCCGCTCACGCTCGGCGTCACGGTTGACGCGCTCCTGATTGCGGCGGAACTGCGGGTCATTGCGAGGCAGAAGGACCAGACGTGCGAGCACGCGGGCGCGGAACTCCTCGAGCAGATTCGCATCGCCGTAGTCGCTATAGACCTCCCAGTGTGGCGAGACGGGTCCGAGATAGACGATGCGCGCGTGTCCGCGCGGCGGTTCGTTGATGACTGCGACATCTGACATGCCCTTCAGGCTATCGGCTAATTCGCGCCAGTTTTCGGGACAAATCTGCGCCTAAGGACTGGGTAAGAAGTACGACCAAGTCTTCGTGTGGCAAACACACATGAGTTACCGTGTTGCCAACCCCGATGAATGCCAACCAATCGTTGAAGTGGATGGATCGCGGCAGCTGCCGCAATTTTCCTCCCGCGGTCTTCTTTCCGCAGGACGGCGCAGGCGTCGAACGCGCTCGAGCAATCTGCGCTCACTGCCCGGTGAAGAGTGACTGCTTGGAATACGCGCTCGCTCATCACATCGACCACGGTGTGTGGGGCGGTTGCTCGGAGAGAGAACGACGTCGCATCGCCAAGCGTCGTCGCCTCGAGCACACAATCCAGCCAAACTAGGCTCGCACCGTGGCAATGAGCCCGGACGTCCCCACCATCGCTGCGATCGACATCGGGACCAACAGTTTCCATATGGTGATCGCAAAGGCGGTCACGAACGGCTTCGAAGTCATGACCCGCGAAAAGGAAACCGTGCGGATCGGTCACGGCGCGGGCGAAATGAAGGAACTCGATCCGGCCGCAATCGATCGCGGAATCGCATGTCTCGGCCGCATGAGGCTCCTCGCAGAGTCCCATGGTGCCGAAATTCGAGCCGTGGCGACGAGTGCAATTCGTGAAGCTCGCAATCGATCCGAATTCGTCAAGCGCGCAAAGAAAGAAGCAGGGATATCGATCGAGACGATCTCGGGAATCGAAGAAGCTCGCCTCATCCATCTCGGAGTGCTCCACGGCATCGGGAACCACGAGGACTCGATGTTCGTCTGCGACATCGGCGGTGGGAGCACCGAGATCATCGTCGGCAACGGAGACGAGATGCTCCTCGCGCGAAGCTTCAAGATCGGTGCCGTGCGACTCACGGATCGCTTCTTCGGCTCCGCGACCCTGCACCCGAGCGCAGTACCAAGTTGCCGAACATTCGTGAAATCGACGCTGATGATCTTGCAATCGGAAGTCCAGGACCTCGGATTTGATCTGGCAGTGTGCTCGTCGGGCACTGCAGAAACCGTCGCGCGGATCGTCCAGAAGAAGTCCGGCCAACCTGAACCGACGAGCATCAATCGCTTTCAGTTCACTGGTCAGGATGTCGCCGAGGTCGTCAAGGATCTCGCCCAGTGCTCAACCGTCGAGGAGCGACAGGAGAAGTTCGGCATCGACCGCAAACGCGCCGAAATCATCCTCGCTGGAGCCATCATCCTCGAGGCCATCGCCGACACCTACGGGATCTCGACGTTCACGTTCAGTGACTATGCACTTCGTGAGGGAGTCCTCATCGACACGCTGCAACGTCAGGGGGCGGGCCCCGAGAACACTTCAGGCGATGCGTCCATGCGCAGCGTGCGATTGCTCGCCGAGCGGTGCGACGATCGCCCCGAACATTCCGAGAACGTGGCCCGCATCGCGGTCACGCTCTTCGACTCACTCAAATCACATCTCGACGTCGAGCCCGACGACCGTCGACTTTTGGAATATGCAGCACTCCTCGCAAATGTCGGCGTCGTGATCTCTCACTCCAAGCACCACCTGCACTCGTATTACGTGATCCGCAACTCAGAGCTCGTCGGGCTTGCAGACCGCGACATCGAAATCATTGCCCAAGTCGCGCGTTACCACCGGAAAGGCCTGCCGAAGGACGATCACCCCGAGTTCGCCAGACTGGGTGATGCGGACAAACATCGCGTCGAAGTTCTTGCTGGAATTCTCCGCGTCGCGGTCGGCCTCGACCGAACTCAGGACGGTCGTGTGAAGAAGGTGAAGACGCAGGTCACGGATGATGAACTCGTCATCTCATTTCCGCCGTCGAAGAAACTCGACAACGAACTCAACGTGTATTCCGCGATGGAGCGACGATCGCTCCTCGAGCGGGTGATGAACAGACGCGTTCGAGTGACGAACGACTGAAGGAGTCGACTAGGCCGACGGTGGCGTGTCGTTCTTCGGGGCCTCGGCGGATTTTGCGCCGTCCGATTGACCCTTCTTGAACTCTTGCTGAGCCTGACCGAGGCTTCGTGCGATCTTCGGCAAACGCGAACCGAAAAGAAGCACAACGACAATGCCGACAATGATGAGTTCTGTTCCACCGAGGTTCATGCCGTCAATCTAGCACTGGGCATCTCGGATGCGATAAGCAACAAGGATGCTCGAATGCGTCATCAATATCAGCGAAGGCGGAAACCCAAGCCAACTCAGTGATTTGTCCTCCGAACTCGGCCCCGATCTCCTCGACCTGCACAGCGATGCTGACCACAATCGCAGCGTGTTCACACTCGCAGGCGAAGACCCCGCGAGGATCCTCACGAAGAGCGCTGCGGCGATGTTCGACATTCGCGAGCACCACGGGGTTCATCCTCGAGTCGGCATCGTCGATGTGGTTCCCTTCGTCGCACTCGAACCATCAACGTTCGACGATGCGATTGCCGCACGTGATCGCTTCGCTCGGTTCGCATCAGAAGAACTTGGCATTCCATGTTTCCTTTATGGGCCCGAGCGGACACTCCCCTTCATTCGCAAGCACGCATTCATCGATCTCCAGCCGGACTTCGGCCCTTCCGCTCCTCACCCAAAGTCGGGGGCGATCTGCGTCGGCGCGCGACCGATCCTCATCGCGTACAACGTGTGGCTGAAAGACCAAACGGTGGAGACCGCCAAGAGAATCGCCAAGACCATCCGCACGAACGAGCGACGCACGCTCGGCCTCCAGGTCGGAGCGCACGCTCAGGTGTCGATGAACTTGATCGATCCCGACGTCACCGGACCCCTCGAGGCGTACGACGCCGTTGCCGAACTCGCACCAGTCGATCACGCAGAACTCGTCGGTCTCGTTCCCGCTCGGACTCTCGCACGCATTCCTCGCGACCGGTGGGCTCAACTCGACCTGAGCGGCGAGAAGACGATCGAGTGGAGACTCGCGGAACGAAATCGACGATTGTCGGGAGCGAGCGACTAGGCGCTGGCGATGTTGCGCGACGTCTGCGCGCGCTGACGGCGGAGCTTGCGTCGCTCACGCTCGGAAAGACCGCCCCAAATGCCGAACTTCTCGCCATTGGCAAGTGCGTATTCAAGGCATTCGTCTCGCACGACGCAGCCCTTGCAGACTTCCTTGGCTTCACGCGTGGAGGCCCCGCGTTCCGGAAAGAAGAGGTCTGGATCGACGCCGAGGCAGTTCGCCTGATCTTGCCAAGCGCGGTCAGCGCTCAGCTCGATTTGCTCGTCGTCCACGTATTCGGTTCCTCCCCAACCTTGGTGAGACGCCCTACGCGACTTACACCAAGGAAATTACAACGGCGTTATTCTGCCAAATCCGCGCCAGAAATGCAAATAACCGAACTTCAGTGCACTGACCCCTCGTTCAAGACCAAAGTCACACCCCTAGGCTGAGGGCAGTTATGAGATTCCGAAGGACATTCATCTTCGTTGACCTCTCGGGCTTCACCACCTTCACCGAACAACACGGCGATGGCACTGCAGCGCAGCTGTTGAGCAAATTCCGTGCGGTCGCGCGCGCAGTTGGATCCCACCAAGGAGTGCGAATCGACAAGTACCTCGGTGACGGATTGATGGCGGTTGCAGTCGAAGCGCACGACGGCATCACCTTCGCGATGGAACTCCAGCGCCACGCAGCAGTCGCCTGCGCACCACTCTCCTTGAGGATCGGCATCGCCACCGGCGACACGATGCTGTTTGAAGGCCAGGACTACATCGGTTGGGCGCCAAACATGGCCGCCAGGCTTTGCGACGCCGCGACCGGGTGGGCGCACTCATGCCAGCAGACCAGGCGGTGAACCTCCCCGTCGGACTCACCGCGCTCAACCATCCAGCGGTTGAGCTGCCTGGTTTCAACGGTCTGGTCCAAGTCGTCGCGCTCGCCGGCGAACCGCTCATCGACGGTCGCTACGACATCAACGAGGTGTTGCTCGGCGCTCCGTTCGTTAGCTGAGCGGTCAACCTCCCCGAACCGCTCCCTTAACCTGACCACATGGCGTCATCTTCACAAAAGGTTGCAGTCGTTACCGGAGCAAACTCCGGGATCGGGCGCGCAACTGCTCTTCATCTCGCATCCTGCAACTATCGCGTGTTCGGCACGGTGCGTTCGCTCGACAAGGCCACCAAGCTCCTCACTGCCGCAACAGACCGCGGCCTCACCGTCGAGGTGATCGAAATGGACGTCGCCTCATCGGAATCCGTAGCACAAGGATTTGCTGACATCGCCCGGTCCACCGACCACATCGACGTGCTCGTGAACAACGCGGGAATTGGTGGCAATGGCGTCGTTGAGGAGTCATCCATTGAGATGTTCGAGGCGTCATTCAACGTCAACGTCTCGGGTGCAATCCGCTGCATCCAACAGGTGCTCCCCGGCATGCGCAAAGCGGGCGCCGGCACGATCATCAACGTGACGAGCGTCGTCGGGCGCTTGGCAGCGATCGCCCAAGCTCCGTACGTGGCATCCAAGTGGGCACTGGAGGGTGTGAGCGAAGAACTCGCGCACGAACTTGCGCCATTCGGGATCCGCGTCGCAATCATCGAACCTGGTGTGACCAAGTCGTCGATCTTTGCCAAGAACATCGATGCCCCGAATGCGACCGGGCGTACGACACCCACTATCGACGAATGTTCCAGTTCTACGCAGCAGGCATCGCCAACGCATCGCCCGCCGACGAAGTCGCCCACGTCATCGAACACGCGATCTCGACCGACGAGCCCAAACTTCGGTATCCCTGTTCATGGGGTGGCCACGGCATCATTGAGGGGCGGACACAGATGAGCGATGAGGACTGGGTTGAACTCGGTGCCCTCCCCGACGATGAGGCCTACTTTGACCGCTTCCAGTCGGCATTCGGGATCGATCTCCGCAAAAGTTGACAAGTTTGGTCGGGTTTCCGATACGCTGACGGCTCCCATCAATCCCCACCTCTCAAGGAGTCATCATGCCCGTACGTCTCGGAGACACCGCACCAGATTTCACCGCCGACACCACCCAAGGAACGATCTCGTTCCACGAGTGGCTCGGCAACTCCTGGGGAGTCCTCTTCAGCCACCCGAAGGACTTCACCCCGGTGTGCACGACCGAGCTCGGTTACGTTGCACGAATCAAGCCTGAGTTCGACAAGCGCAACGTCAAGGTGATCGGCCTCTCGGTCGACAGCGTCGAGTCCCACCACAAGTGGGAAGGCGACATCGGCGAGACGCAGGGCACGCCCGTCAACTTCCCGATGATCGGCGACTCCGACCGCAAGGTGAGCGACCTCTACGACATGATCCATCCGAACGCGAACGACACCCTGACCGTGCGCAGCGTGTTCGTCATCGGTCCGGACAAGAAGGTCAAGCTCTCGATCACCTACCCCGCATCCACCGGTCGCAACTTCGACGAGATCCTGCGTGTCATCGACTCCTTGCAGCTGACTGCGAAGTTCAAGGTTGCAACGCCAGCCAACTGGGAACAGGGCGAGGACGTCATCATTGGCGCCGCCGTCACCGACGACGAAGCAAAGACGCTGTTCCCCGGCGGTTGGAAGACGGTAAAGCCATACTTGCGAGTACTGCCGCAACCGAAGTAACTCGTCGCTGGCTCGACACAGATGGGACGGTCGTTTCGTAGACTGATTGGTCTATGAACACCCCCACCATGGCTCCATCCTCTGCGGCTGCGTCCGCACACGTCGTTCGCAAGATCTACGGCTCAGGCGACAGCGAAGTGCGCGCGCTCGATGGCATCTCCGTCGACTTCGAGCGCGGCAAGTTCACTGCGATCATGGGACCGAGCGGATCTGGCAAATCGACGCTCATGCACTGCATGGCCGGTCTCGACTCCCTCACCGAGGGAGAGGTGTCAATTGGCTCGACTGCGCTCGCCGGGCTGTCCGACAAGGAACTGACCATGCTGCGACGCAAGCAGGTTGGCTTCGTGTTCCAGGCCTTCAACCTCATCCCGACGTTGAGTGCCTACGAAAACATCGTGCTCCCCTTGTCACTTGACGGGTCGAAGGGTGACGCGACGTGGATCGACTCGGTTATCGACACGATCGGTCTTCGCGACCGACTCGACCACCGACCGAGCGAACTCTCCGGCGGACAGCAGCAGCGTGTCGCCGTTGCACGCGCACTCGCGAGCAAGCCTGCGATCATCTTCGCCGACGAGCCGACCGGCAACCTCGACTCACGAACGGGTGGCGAAGTGTTGAGCTTCATGCGCAAGGCAGTGACGGAGCTCGGCCAGACGATCGTGATGGTGACCCACGACGCGGTCGCAGCCAGCTATGCCGATCGCATCGTTTTCCTGAAGGACGGGAAGCTTGCCGGCGAGATGGTGTCACCGACGCCGGACAAGGTCCTCGACTTCTTGAAGCACCTCGGAGAGTAAGCGATGCTCGGACTTTCGCTCCGCATGACGCTCGCCCGCAAGGGCCGTCTCGTGCTCACGTCGCTCGCGATCATCCTCGGTACGGGATTCCTCTCGGGCACGCTCATCTTCTCCGACACCCTGAACAAGACCTTCGACCGCTTGTTCGCCGACGTCTTCCGCGACGTCGACGCCTACGTGCGGTCGTCACAGTTCGTCGAAGTGGGCTTCGGCGGAGAGCAACGCGCACAAACGCCGATTAGTGCACTCGAGACCGTGCTTGCAGTCGATGGCGTGGAGGACGCCACCGGCGACATCCAGGCATTCGCACGCATCATCGGCAAGGACGGCACGCCGATGGGTTCCGAGAACGGCCCACCGACCTTCGGTGGCATTGCGACCAAGTCCCTTGCTGGACTGTGGACGATCGAGGAAGGACGATTGCCCGTCGGACCAACCGAAATGGTGATGGACAAAGCGACCGCGAAGAACGCCAAGTATTCGATTGGCGACCGCGTTCGTGTGACCGCACAAAAGGGCAGCCGAACGTTCACCCTGGTCGGCATCGCCAACTACGGCGACGTGAGCTCCCCTGGCGGAGCGACGTTTGCGCTCTTCGACCAACCGACGGCATCAGAGTTCCTCCTCCGCGAGGGCTACGTGGATGCGTTCCTCGTGAAGGGTGACGGAACGCTCTCCGACGAGGACCTTGCGGCGCGCATCACGAAGTCACTCGATCCGACACTGAAGTTGGAGACGCTGACCGGTGCACAAATCACCCAGGAAACCCAGGACCAAATCGGTCAGGTTCTCAGCTTCCTCACCATCTTCCTGACGGCGTTCTCCCTCATCGCCCTCGGCATCGGATGCTTCGTCATCTACAACGTCTTTTCGATCACGATCGCGCAGCGGCTTCGTGAGAATGCACTCCTCCGCGCGATCGGTGCGAGCAAGCGCCAAGTGTCGACCAGCATGTTCGTCGAAGCGGGTGTCATCGGCGTGATTGGTTCGTTCCTCGGCTTCGCCTCGGGAATCGGACTCTCGCAAGCATTGAGTGCGCTGCTCAACGCCTTCGGCGTCGAGATCCCGACCAAGGGACTCAGCGTGAGTGTGAGCACGCTCGTGATCACCGTCCTGGTCGGCACGATCGTGACGCTCGTTTCAGCGATCTTCCCGGCCCTGCGAGCGGGTCGCGTCCCCCCGCTTGCGGCCCTGCGCGACACCGCACTCGAAGTCGTCGACCAGCGGGTCGTCGAGTCCTCATCGGCATCGTCGTGTCGGCGCTCGGAGCACTCGGCATCACGCTGACCGCCCTCGGTCGGTCGAACAACTTCCTCGGCTTCGGCATCCTCTTCGTCTTTGCCGGTGTGATCATCGTCGGCCCTGCAATCTCGAAGCCCGTCGCACTCACCCTTGGACGACCGATCGAGCGTTGGCGAGGCGTGACGGGTGGAATGGCTCGGCAGAATGCCGCGCGCAACCCGAAGCGAACTGCACGCACCGCCGCGCCAGTCTTGATCGGCGTCGCGCTCGTCACTGCGTTCACCGCGTTCGCTGCAAGCTTGCGCGCCGAGATTCGCGACACCATCGGATCCTCGTTCCGTGGTGACTATGCGCTCAGCGTCGACAGTCAGGGCTTCGGCGGTATTCCACTCACCGTCACCGACCAGATCGCCAAACTCCCAGAGGTCAAACAAGCCACGGGGATCGGCTTCGTATCGGTGAAGTTCGGCGAGGATTCGCGCTTCGCCGTCGTGATCGACCCTGCAACGACGGGCGGTCTGTACGACTTCACGATGCTCGAAGGCCGCCAGGACACCCTTTCACCAACTGGAGTTCTCGTTTCCAAAACCGTCGCGACGAACAAGAACTTGTCCGTCGGATCGACGATTCCAATCACCTTGCTCGACGGTGAACTCGTGAACGCAAAGGTCGAAGGAGTCTTCGATGGCGAAGGCACGTTCGGCAACTACGTCGTGAACCAAGAGTTGTTCACTGACACCTCGACGCCGTTGTTCAACAACTACGTGTACATCGTGAAGTCCCCGCAGGCAACGGACGAGGAGCTCGAGTCCGCAGTCTCGGCGATCACGACCGAGTTGGGTATCGGGAAGTTGCAATCGCGTGAGGCATTCATCGACGCCCAGGCCGCACAGGTGAACCAAATCCTCGGTCTCATCTACGGACTGCTCACGCTGTCGATCTTCATCGCGGTCGTCGGCATCGTGATCACCCTGCTGCTCTCGGTATTCGAGCGCACCCGCGAGATCGGTCTCCTGCGCGCCGTCGGCATGACACGTTCGCAAGTGCGCACGACGGTGCGCTGGGAGAGCGTGATCACGTCGCTCTACGGTGCGGTCGTCGGTGTCATCCTCGGCATCGCCATGGGTGCGGTCCTCATCGGTGTCCTTGCAGACGGCGGTCTGAGCGCGTTCCGACTTCCAATCACCGGCACGATCGTCATCCTCGTGCTGTCGTTCTTCATCGGCGTCCTTGCATCGATCTACCCCGCGCGGCGCGCAACCAAGGTGAACGTCATGCGCGCGATCGCCTCGTAACCAATGGCATCAGCGCTCACCTCGGCGATGCTCGCCTTCGTTCGCGAGCGTCATCTCGCGACGCTGACCACGTTGCGCAAGGACGGATCCCCGCACGTGGTCCCGGTGGGCTTCAGTTACGACGAGTCAGCACACGTCGTTCGCGTGATCACCTTCTTCCCCTCGCAGAAGGCGATCAACGCGCAACGCGGTTGTCGCGCAGCGGTCTCCCAAGTGGATGGTGGTCGATGGATCACCCTCGAAGGCACGGCGCGACTCGTGACGATGGACTCTGATCCCGACGAAGTTCGCCGCGCGGTCGAGGGATACGCGAAGCGCTATCAGGAACCAAAGACGCGCGAGAATCGCGTGGCGATCATCATCGATGTCGACAACGTGATGGGACGAGTCGCCGACTAGTAGCCGGAGACCCGACGATCT
Organism: Actinomycetota bacterium; assembly: GCA_009927375.1. Lineage (GTDB taxonomy): Bacteria > Actinomycetota > Acidimicrobiia > Acidimicrobiales > Ilumatobacteraceae > UBA3006. The sequence goes on from RFNE01000148.1 coordinate 20,678, forward strand.
TCGTCGTCGAGGGAGAACTGCACCGCAGCTGGATGGCTGTCACCGCGAGTGATGTCTCGCTCGATGTACAGCGGGTGAAGTTCGGACGCATCAAGGGCTCGTGCATCGTCTGGCAACCCGGGCACCAATACAACACACGGTGTGCTTCACCATGGTGCGTGACCTTGATCGTGTCATGGCAGCGGTGACACGTCTTACCCTGTCGCCCGTACACCGCGAGCCCGCCCGGAACTTCCGGTGCCGTCACGCGATCCGCATGATGCAAATTGGCCTGCAACAACTCGGCGGCGAGCTGCACGATCTCGCGGCACTCGGCACGCTTCAACGTAGCGATCGGTGCCCAAGGCGAAATTTCGCACGACCAGAGGATCTCGCAGCGATACACGTTGCCGACCCCGCACATCACGCGCTGGTCGAGCAGCACTTCGGCGACGGTCATGTCGGGCTCGTCGTAGTTCATCATCCGATCGACGCATTCCTCGAGGTCTGCGTCAACCCTGCACAAGTCGGGGCCGAGTCGACCAAGGATCGGGTGTCGTCGCGGATCGAAGTCGCGATACGTCTCGACGACCGGCGCGCTGAAGCACACCGCGATCCAATCTTCGACTGCGAGTACGACACGCGCGCGATGCTCAGGCTTGCGCCAACGCTCGCCCACTCGGTAGAGATGCCACGAACCCGTCATGCGCATGTGGGTGTGCAACACGACGCCGTCGTCCCAGATGATCTCGAGGTGTTTGCCGCGACTGCGCACCTCCTCGATCGTCTGACCGACCTGTGGTCGCAATCCAACGAGGCGCGGAGCGTCGAAGTCGACCATCTTCTTGCCGAGAAGTGCGGTCCGCAAGGCGACTGCGGTTCTATAGATGGTGTCGCCTTCGGGCATGACTGAAGAATATTCACTCGCCCAATGTGGATGCGGGATGGGGATCGAAAAAGTTACGGAAGTCGACCGACGGATGCGAGTGCGAGTCGTATCAATCGGTCGTGACCGCTCGTCATCTCCTTGCGCATCTGTTCACTCGTCGCTTGTTCGGGTGTGAACCACCCGAGATCGAGTGCTTGCTGCGTCGGATGACAGTCGCCCGACACCGGAACGACGAACGCGAGGCTGACTGCGTGGTGACGGGGGTCATGAAAACCCGTGATCGAGGGATCCGGGAAGTATTCGACGACCGTAAACGGCGCTGGTTCGAGGGGAATGCGCGGCAAGGCAAGGGAGCCAAGGTCCTTCTCGAGATGGCGCAGGAGTGCCTCGCGGATCCGCTCGCCGAGCAGCACACGACCCGACACGACGGTACGGCTGATCGAGCCATCGGGGGCTTGGCGAAGCAGCATGCCGACGTGCGTCACCTCCCCCATG
>RFNE01000276.1 GCA_009927375.1 Actinomycetota bacterium
GGAGGGAGCGCAATGGAAAAGACAACCGCAGTCGTCGTGATCGGTGGGCTCGCCCCCGACCGCAGGCTGTCCATGATCCTAGAAAAGCCCGACCTCGTCATCGCTGCCGACGCCGGACTGCACCATGCGATCGATCTCGGGTTGCGAGTGCATGCCGTCGTCGGCGACATGGACTCGGTCGACCGAGCGGTCCTCGTTGGTGCAGAAGTCAATGGGGTGGACGTCATCCGCTCCCCCCGAGACAAAGACCTCACCGACACCGAGCTTGCGCTTCGACACGCAGCCGAACGCGGCGCGACTCACATCACCGTCGTCACCGGCGGTGGCGGAAGACTCGATCACCAGCTCGGCGTGATCGCCTCCCTCGCCCATCGCGACCTCGCACACTGCGTCGTCACTGCATGGTGGGACACCGCTCACGTGAACGTCCTACACGGACCGGCAACCCTCGAGTTCCCAGGTCGAGCTGGCGAGCTCGTCGGCCTTCACGCCTTCGGCGGAGATGCGCTCGGAGTCACGACGAACGGACTCAAGTGGAACGTAACCAACGAGACGTTCGCAGCCCACTCTTCGCGCGGTGTGAGCAACGAGTTCGCCGAAGCCGTCGCCTCGATTGCCATCGCAGACGGAACCCTGATCGTCACTCGACCTGAAGCATTGGAGAACACATGAAACGACTCATCGCATTCTTCGCAGCCATCGCCATCGGTGCGGGATGCAGCTCGACTACGAGCACATCGAACGACACCACGGCCGAGACCGCGAGTGGTCCTGTCACCTTGACGCTCCTCGCGCACGACTCGTTCGCCTATCCAGATGGGATCTTCGACGCATTCACCGCCGCCACCGGTGTGAATGTCGAAGTCGTGCTCGCGGGTGACGCCGGAGAACTCGTCACCAAAGCGGTGCTCACCAGCGGCAATCCCGAAGGCGACGTGCTGTGGGGCGTCGACAACACGTTGCTCTCGCGCGCACTCGAGGCCGACGTGTTCGTGCCGTACCATCGGCAAATCTCGGCTCGATGTCACGCGAGGTGACGATCGACGTGCCGGGTCACGAAGTCACGCCCGTCGACACCGGTGACGTGTGCATCAACTACGACGTGCAGTGGTTCGAGGAAGAAGGCTTGACCCCGCCAGGAACGCTCGAGTCGCTGACGAACACGTCGTTTGCCAATCGAATCGTCGTGCCGAGCCCGCTCACGTCATCCCCTGGCTTGCATTCCTCCTCGCCACGATTGCCGAGTTCGGTGAAGGTCGATGGCAGCAGTTCTGGTCGACGCTCCGCGACAACGGCGTGCTGGTCGTCGATGGCTGGACCGAGGCCTACACGGTCGAATTCTCTGGTTCATCGGGCAAGGGTGCCCATCCGATCGTGGTGAGCTATGGCTCATCACCACCGGCAGAGGTGATCTACGCAAACCCACCGGTTTCCACGGCTCCTACCGCTGTTGCAGCACTCACGTGCTTCGCACAGATCGAGTATGCGGGCATCCTCCGTGGGTCGAAGCACGTCGAAGAGGCCAAGCTCCTCATCGACTACCTGACGGACATCGCGTTCCAAGAGACTCTTCCTCTCTCGCAGTTCGTGTACCCGGTGAATGGCGCTGCCAAATTGCCCCAGGAGTTCCTGGACTACGCAGTGAAGCCCGAGAATCCCCTGCGAATGACCCCGGACGTGATCGCCAAGAACCGCACGCGATGGCTGGACGAATGGAAGCAGATCGTTGTCGACTCCTGAAGCTGCTCATCCGTATCGCAGGTGGGCGGGACCGCTCGCCGTAACACCGACGGTCTTCGTCGTCGTCTTTGCGATCCTCCCGACGGTCGTCATCGCGCGCCGCGTCGGCTCGATCGGCGCCGTATCTAAGATCCTCGCCAACCCGTCTGTGCGTGAAGCCTTGTGGTTCTCGCTTTGGCAGTCGCTCCTTTCCGCCATCGTCTGTCTTGCGCTCTCGCTTCCGATCACGTGGGTCCTCTCACGATTCGAGTTTCGTGGTCGGAAACTCGTGCGCGCACTCGTCACGATCCCGTTCCTCCTTCCCACCGTCGTCGTCGGAGTTGCCTTCCTCGCGATGTTGCCTGATCGACTCGATTACACGCCCATCGCGATCATCCTCGCGCATGCCTACTTCAACGTCGCGGTCATCGTTCGTGTCGTCGGTGCTCGTTGGGAATCGATCTCGACAAACCTGGTGCCGGCGGCACAAACGCTCGGCGCGTCACCATTGCAAGCATCAACCACGATCACGCTTGCGATCTTGCGTCGATCGATCCTCACTGCAACGAGCCTCGTCGCAGTGTTTTCCTTCACGTCGTTCGGCGTCGTGAGGATGCTCGGCGGACCATCACGTTCGACCATCGAGACTGAGATCTATTCGCGCGCAGTCCTCATCGGTGATCTCGACGGCGCAGTGGTACTCGCAGTCCTACAGGTGATCTTCCTCATCGCCGTCGGCATCATTGTCCTCCGAGGAGAGTCAGTTGCGCCTGGACGAACGGGGCACGTGGTGGTCGACCGTCGGACGCTCCGCGCGCCTCGTCAGCGGATGATCGTCGGCGCCATCGTCGCCGTCACGGCGACGTGGACGGTGGCGCCATGGTGGGCAGCGGTCTCGCGATCGATCGGTGGGTGGGGGTTCATCGGCGAACCAGCTTTTCGAAGTGCGCTCAGCGTCTCACTTCGGACCGCTCTCGCCTGCGCGGTCTTCGCAGGCGTGCTCGGCACGTGCAGTGCGCTTGCCACGAACTATGGCGGCGCATGGTTAAGGCTGATCTCGCGGCTGACTGCACTACCGCTCACCATTTCTGCGGTCGTCATCGGCTTTGGATTTCTCATCACCTTCGACCAAGCGCCGTTCGACCTGCGTTCGAGCTGGATCATCACCCCGCTTGCTCACTCCCTCATCGCCATCCCGCTCGCCACCATCGTCGTGTCGCAGGCACACGAGCAATTCCGCGTGACCTGAGCGCAGCGGCGATGACCCTCGGCGCGAGTCCACGCCGCGCCTGGTGGACGGTCGATGGTCCGCTCCTGACAAAGGCAATCGCTTCGGCGGCCGCACTCTCGGCGGCAGTATCGCTCGGAGAATTTGGGGCCTCAAGTTTTCTGTCACGGCGAGACTCGACAACCCTCCCCGTGCTCATCTCCCAGGAACTTTCGCGACCCGGTGAGCTCCGGTCAGAGCATGCCTACGTCGTCGCATCGCTGTTCATCGCAACGTCGCTCGTCCTGATCCTGTCGCTCGAGTTCACCCAAGGCCGCCGCAGATGACGCTTCAACTCGTCGGAATTCACGCCGAATATGACGGCCGCCCGCTCTATCGAAACCTCTCGCTCACCGTCGACACTGGTGAAATCGTCTCCCTCGTCGGTCCGAGCGGCTCGGGCAAGTCCACGCTGCTGCGCATCATTGCGGGGATCGAACAGCCGAAGCAGGGGCGCATCGTCTTGAACGATCACGACATCACGGCGTTGCCGATCCATCGCCGCGGGATCGGGATGGTGTTCCAAGACAACCAACTCTTTCCGCACCTCGACGTCGCTCACAACATCGGGTACGGCCTGCGAATGAACCGTGGCTCGTCATCGGCAAGCGTCGCCGAGATGCTCGAGCTGATCGGACTTTCCGACTTTGGTACTCGACGCGTCGACACCCTCTCGGGCGGTGAAGCCAAGCGGGTCGCGCTCGCCCGTTCACTGATCGTGAAGCCCCAAGTTCTCCTTCTCGACGAGCCACTCACTGGCCTCGACGCGGAACTTCACGAACGACTCCTGCGAGACATCGGAGCAATTCTGCGAGCCTCGGGTACCACGGTCGTACACGTCACTCACGACATGGATGAGGCGAGGACGCTGTCTCAACGTGTCGTCCATATCTCTTCGCTGGATGTGTCGTCGACTGCTGGCGATAGCGTCACTGCGCCGGAGGTGTGATGTCGCAGGATCAATGGACGGTGAGCGTGGTGTCGACGGCGGACATTCTCGATTTGCGCATGTCGGTCCTCCGCGACGGCACTCCTTCGAAAGATCCGCGCTACCCGCAGGACGACGACCCGGATGCGGTCCACCTCGGGATCTTCGATGCGGATACGTTGATCGCGACGTCCACATGGCTCGATCGACCCTGGCCACACGAGGAATCACACTTCGCGGTGCAGTTGCGCGGAATGGCGGTGGCCAAGACGCACCAAAGTCGCGGCATTGGTGGCATCCTCCTCGGGGCCGGGATTGATCGTGCGCGCGACCGAGGTGCCCGATTCGTGTGGGCACGCGCACGTGATCGGGCACTCAACTTCTATGAGCAACACGGCTTTGCAATCGTCGGAGATCAGTTCATCGATGACGCGTCCGGGCTCGGACACCACCTCGTCGTGATCGAGTTGCCAGCTACTCGCTGATCGATACCTCGAAAGCGAATCGCGACACGGCGAATTGTTCGGTGCTCGCCAGCACTTCAACGCTCCACTTACCGGGAAACGGGAACGTGACGTTTGCGGTGTAGTGATTCGGGGCGATTCGCGTCAGCTCCACTGGTCCGGTCGGGATGTTCATCGATGCGAGGCCCATTCGCATCTGCACGTTCGTCAACTCACCGAGCGCGCCGCCCTGTCGAGCCATGATCAGGTGCACCTCGGTGGAACCAACCTTCGCCGGCGTGACGGCAAGCGTGACGAACACCTCCGACCCAACGATGGTTTGCTGGAATGGCGCGGCGCTCGAGACGACCTTCGGCGACAACCCGGTCAGTGATGCGGTCAACGCGATGACGACGAGTGCAACGATTGCTTCGAAGGCAACCGTGGTGCGGAGGTTTCGCGCGTCGCGCTGTTTCAGCGCACGGCGTGCGCTCCCGGAGAGCGCGATCACGACGAGCACGAGTGCGATCTTCACGACAAGGGTTCGCCCGAACTGGGTGTCGAAGATCTCGGTTGGATCCTTCACGAGCAGCCACGATTGAGCAATTCCGGTGAGGATCACGACGGGTAGAGCCCGCTGCGCGATACCCGAGAAGCGCCCTGTCAACGACAACGTCTGCTCATCGCCGAGTCGCCGACCGACGAAGACCAGGACACACAGTCCACCGATCCACGAGCCGATAGCCAGCAGGTGGACGATGTCGAGGGCGACACCGATGACCACCGGGGATGTCGAGATCGCGTGGCCCGAAAGCGACACGGTCGCGACTATGCCAACGAGCAAGACGGAAATGAGGAGTCGCCGTCTGACTCCGGAAATGAACGCCCTCAAGACGGGCCACAATGCAACCAGAAGCGCAGCCCTCACCAGTTGTGCTCGTCCGAAGGTCGTCGTGAGTGTCGCGCTGATCAAGTCACCATCGAAGGCGTTGTAGATCTTCACTCCCGCTGCATGCGGGCCGAAGGCAAAGAATGCCTCGATCGTCGCAGCGAGCAAAACGATCCAAGCCCCACGCACAGCGATGCTCGCGCGTGACGACAGCCGCCGAGGCGTACTCGACCACAGCAACACGATCGCGCCGATCAAGACTGCAAGCGAGAGGAAGATGCTGGCGCGAATCACCACGAAGAGTCTCGAAAGTCCATGCGTCACCGTCGTCGCATTCGCCACTGCATCACTCACGGTGCTGGTCGCCTCGCCCACGACGAAGGTGAATGATCCTTGAACTGGATGGCCGTCGGAGGACGTCACGCGCCACACCACTACATAGGTTCCATCGTCGAGGGTTTGGCCGACTTCGGCGACCGCAATGCTCTTTTTCTCCCCCCGCTTGAGCGGTGTCTCGACCACGACGTCAGCGTTCGAATCCAGGACGCGAAGCGATCCGAACGCGGTCGTGACTGCTTCGTCGAAGGTGAGCGTGATTCGCTCAGGCGACACGTCGAGGTACGCCCCCGGCGACGGATCGCTCGATTCGAGTCCGGCATGGGCGAGCGCCATTGACGGAGCGGCAAAGATCGCAATGAGAGCAATCAGGAGCCGGACGAGACGCTTGAACATGATCAGAACGGATCGGCCTTCGGCAAACCATCCACGGTGCAGCGACCAAGCAACCACGCAAGTCGCGTGTTCGGATCGAGTTTCAGCGCCTGTTCTGGCAGGGTCGTGAGACCAAGCGAGCGACGGCTTCGCCACAGCATCACTTGACGGTCGAGTTCGTAACGGACGTAGTCGCTCGACCAGTCGGCAAAAGTGAAGCCGCATCCAAGATCGGCGTGATGTACCTCAACTTCACGCCATCGGAGGAACACGATGTCGCTCATCGGCATCACGTCGCCTCTGCTGTTGAGACCAGAGCCACGCCACGTGTCGTGGTCGGCGCTCGACCATGTGGATTCAAGCGCATAGATGCTTCGCCTCACGTCAGCAATGAGTTCAGAGGCGGAACGAGATGACCCCTCCTCGATGGCTGCCACCGCCCGGCATACCCGCCGTCATATTGGTGACCGACTTCGCCGCGCCGCGCACATTCCAGGAGGTGTACATGGCTGTCGGCGTTGCGAGCGAGGTGCGTCAGCACGTGACCCTTCGACCAGCCCTCGAGAAGCGATGGCGCGCGACAGTCGTCGTCGGTGAGGTCGCTGACGGTGTCCAGCAGCAACTGATGGGCGCGTGCGCAGCCCTCGACATGTCGATTCAGTAGACGGGGGTCGACGTCCATGCACCGTCAACCGTAGTGTCGCTCAGTTGCGCGCGCCTCGGTTCGGAATCACGACGATGGTGCCATCTGGCTCGTGATGGACACGCGCGGAGACGCCGTAATACTTCGACAGATTCTCGGGCTTCAGCACTTCGGCCGCGCTTCCTTGCGCCACGCAACGACCTGGTGCATGAGGATGAGTCGATCGGCGTACATTCCCGCCAAGGTGAGGTCATGCATCGCTGACACCACGGTCAATCCGCGCTCACGACGGAGTCGGTCGACGAGTTCGAGTGCGTGTTGTTGGTGTCCGATGTCGAGCGCACTCGTTGGCTCGTCGAGGAGCAACACCGGTGCCTGTTGTGCGAGTGCACGCGCAATCACGAGCCGCTGGATCTCCCCGCCGGACAAGGTGGCGAGCTTGCGTCGCTCGAAACCCTCGAGGTCGAGGCTGTGCAACACGTCCACGACGATCTCGCGATCGCTTGCAGATTCGACACCAAAATATGGAATGTATGGGTTGCGACCGAGCAACACATATTCCTCAACGGTCATGTCGTGGGGAATCAATGGACTTTGGGGAACGAAGGCGATGTGTTGGGCTCTCCAGCGAGCCGACGTCGCGGGGATCTCCTTCTGATCGACAGCCACCGAACCCGTGTAATCGATCAGTCCTGCAGCCGCGCGCAGGACCGACGACTTCCCCGCACCGTTCGGGCCGATCACACACACCCATTCGCCGGAGTGCAAGATGTCGTTGTACGACTCCACGGCGACATGATCGCCATAGGTCACGCGCAACTCACAAAAGCCAAGAACCGTCACGACGAGGTCTCCCTCGTGCGCAACAGGAGCAGGAAGAATGGCGCGCCGAAGAACGCCGTCACCACGCCGATGGGAATCTCCGCTGGGTCGGACAACACGCGACTTGGGATGTCGACGAGGACGAGGAACGCCCCGCCCAACAGCACGCTTAATGGCAGCACCTTGCGGTAACTCGCCCCGACGATGAGCCGAACTGCGTGGGGCACGATGATGCCGACGAATCCAATCAACCCACTGACGGCCACCACCGAGGCCGTTCCGAGGGTGGCGGCAAGCACGACGATCAGGCGCACGCGACGGATGTTCGTGCCGAGTGCGAGAGCCTCGTCATCACCGACACGAAGCACGTCGAGCAAGCGTCGGTGCATGAGGAGCACGACGGTGCTGACGACGACATAAGGCAAGACCAATCGAACGTCTCCCCAGGTCGCACTCGACAGCCGGCCAAGGATCCACGCGTACACCTGGCGCACCACGTCGTTGTTCCGCTGTAACACGAACGTCTGGATGGCCGTCGCAAGCGACGTCACCGCCACTCCAGCGAGCACGAGGCTGATGTTCGATCTCGTCTTCCCGAACGAGGTCCCCACCATGTAGGTGAAGAAAACCGCCGCCATACCGCCACCGAACGACACCAATGGCAGCGGATCGATCAGCCAATCCGTCGGTCGCGAGCCACCCAACGCGAACACGAGCGTTGCGCCGAGGCCGGCTCCTGCCGCGACGCCGAGAAGATAGGGATCGACGAGCGGATTGCGAAAGACGCCCTGGAAACTCGCACCGGAGAGCGAAAGTGTTGCACCGACGATTGCCGCGAGCACCACGCGCGGTGCCCTGATCTGCCAGACGATCGTCCAGTCGCGCGCGGCGATCCCGCTATCGATGTTGACGAACGGAATCCGATCGAGCAATTCGAGTGGAATCCTCCACCACTGCGGACCTGCCGGCCCGATCATGAGACCGAGCACACACGACACGAGAAGGATGACGGCGCTCGAGACGACCCACAACCACAGTCGTGAACCGCCTCGAGCACTCGTCATTGGTACTCCTCGTTCCGAGTCGAACGGACTAGCTGTTGACCAGGAGCGCCGCGATGGCGTCCCGAATCGCGATCACGAAGTCGACGATTCGTGGTCCCCAACGCGACGGAATGTCGTCGTCGAGTTCGACGATGTTGCCGTTCGCGACTGCCTTCAATGAACCCCAGCCGTCACGCGCGGAAACTGTCGCTTTGGATTCGCCACAGCATTTCGTGTCGGCGAGGAAGATGAGGTCCGGGTCAGCAGAAACGATCACCTCGGCGGACAACTGTGGATAGTCATTTCCAGCCTCGACGTTGTCAGCGATGTTGCGCAGACCGAACAGCGAGTACACCGAACCGATGAAGGTGTTCGACGTCACCGAGTACAGCGTGTTGTCGAGTTCGTGGTAGTACGACAGTGGTTCGGCGGGCAACGTGACGCCAGCAACGGCTTCGTCAATCTGCGCCTTCATCTGCGCAGTCAGATCGGTTGCTTCCTGAGCGTGGCCCGTGAGGAGTCCAATGTTCTCGATCTGCTCATAGGCGGCATCGATGGTCGTCACTGCGTCGGCCAGATACACCGGAACACCAAGCTCGCCGAGCTGCTGGACCAGGCTGCCAGGGTCATACGACGCGATCACGAGGTCGGGGGTGTATCCACTGATCGCCTCGATGTTTGGCTCATACCCCGACAACTTCGTGCCGAGATCAACTGCTTCTTGCGGATAGTTCGAATACTCATCGACTGCCAACCACCTGTGCGCCAGCACCGATCGCATACAGCATTTCCGTTGCCGTCGGCGACAACGACACGATGCGCATGGGCTGTGCTTCGAGGGTCACGTCACCGACGGTGACGGGATACTGCGGCGTCTCGACCGCTGCCGTGGTGTCGGTGGTCGAGTCTGAGCTTGAGCATCCACCCAGCACTGCTGCGAGGGAAAGAAAAAGGCCGGCAAAGCCGACCCTGATTGACCTGTTCATATGTTCTCCTTGCCCTTCTTGCGAGGGCGGTTGATAGGCATCTTCAGCCAGTCGACCGGACTCGCTCGGACTAGGTCGTCCTCGCTCTACCGTTGCGCGACAGTCTCGGAATCACACCGAAGTTCGCTGGCTTGGATACGCCCCGCCTATTGACGAGGTGAAAACACCTTAGCGCACAGTGGAGATGAGCAACGAATGTCGTCAGCCGCGAACGAAACTCGCGAGTTGCTCGATCCCCTGACGGAGATCGTCATCACCGAGCGCGAAGCTGAAGCGAGCAAAACCCGGAGCGCCGAATGCTTCACCCGGCACGAAGGCAACTTTTGCCTTGTCGAGGACGAGATCGGCGAGCTCGAGCGTCGTCGAAGCGGTTGATCCGCTCAAGTTTCTACCGAGTAGTCCCTTCACGTTCGGGAAGCAATAAAACGCACCCTGAGGCTCCATGCAGGTGATTCCTGGAATCTCGCTCAATAACTTGTGCATGAGCGTTCCGCGGCGCGCGAACGACTCGCGCATCATGGCCACTGCGGAGAGATCTCCGCTGACCGCCTCGAGAGCCGCCATCTGCGCGACGTTGGAGACGTTCGAGGTGGTGTGCGACTGGAAGTTGATCGCCGCCTTCATCACGTCCTTCGGACCGATCATCCAACCCACTCGCCAACCAGTCATTGCATAGGTCTTGGCGACGCCGTTCACGATCACACAGCGATCGGCGATCTCCGGCACGAGGGTCGGCATCGAGGAGAACACGTGCTTGCCGTAGGTGAGGTGCTCGTAGATCTCATCCGTGAGCACCCACACGTCGTTCTTCGCCGCCCACTTGCCGATCGCAATCGTCTCTTCAGGCGTGTAGACGGCACCGCTCGGGTTGTCTGGCGAGACGAACAGCAACACTTTCGTCTTTGGCGTGCGCGCCTTCTCCAACTGCTCGACCGTGACCTTGAACTCGGTCTCCTCGGTCGTGTCGACGACGACGGGGACTCCACCAGCGAGCGCGATCGCCTCGGGGTACGTCGTCCAATACGGAGCAGGCACGATGACTTCATCGCCCGGATCGCACAGCGCAGCAAAAGCGACAAACACCGCATGCTTGCCACCGTTGGTGACGAGAACCTGTGATGCGTCGCACACGAAGTTGCTGTCGCGCTTCGTCTTCACCGCGATCGCCTCACGAAGCTCGGGCAGACCAGCGGCCGGTGTGTAACGGTGATACTTCGGGTCGCGGGCGGCTTTCACCGCAGCTTCGACGATGTTGTCCGGGGTCGGAAAGTCCGGCTCCCCTGCACCGAAACCGATCACGTTTTCGCCCTTGGCCTTGAGCGCCTTCGCCTTGGCATCGACGGCCAGGGTCGCCGATTCCGCGATGGCTGCGAGACGCGCAGAAACACGATGACGGGGGTTTGGATGCGAAGTCACGGCTGCCATGCTTACACAGTGCACTCGCTTGGAGCGAACGAAAACGGCGCTCGCCAATGAACCACTACGAGGTCATGGAGGCCGACTGGGAGGCCGTCGGCCCACTGCGCGACCCCGTCTTGGTCATTGCCCTACGCGGCTGGTTCGACGTCGCCGGAGTTGCGACCGGCGCCCTCGAGTGGTGCATTCAGGAGCGCTCCGTCACCGTGGTTGCATCGATCGATCCGGATCCGTTCTTCGACTTCACCCAAGAACGACCCGAGACCTTCATCGACGAGGACGGCGACCGACACATTCGATGGCCTGAGAACGACTTCCTCGTCGTG
>RFNE01000250.1 GCA_009927375.1 Actinomycetota bacterium
GACCACCCTCTCAGCCCGTCGAACCAACGGACTCCCCGTGCGTACGCAACGAGTGTATCGGTCGGGGATCGGACGGTTTCGTCGGTTCCTGAAGTCGTGATCGACGTACCGTCGCGTGGTGACGCACGACATCGCGCAGTGACGAACAGGACTTCCCACCCTCACAGACCGTGCCGATAGCCTGATCGTCGTGAGCCCCTTTGCAGCGACTGCAGAAGCCGACAAGTCGAACACCATCATCGACATCACTCCGCACGCGCACACCAAGCTGGTCGAGCTCCGCGATGCCGAAACCGAGGGTGCGCAATTGGGGCTTCGCCTCGAGATCCTCTCCCAGCCAGGCGAAGACTTCCGTTACGACCTGTCGTTCGACTTCTTCACCAAGGCCGCATTCAGCGACGAGGTGCGCACGATCAACGGACTCAAGATCATCATCCCCGCCAAGGACATCGAATCCTTCCAGGGTGCGGTCATCGACCACAGCGATGCGCAGGGTCTGCTCATCCGCAACCCGAACAAGCCGAAGGCCCCGAACATCGAGGGTCTCGTGCGCGACGACGAGGTTTCGGCACAGATCGAAGCAATCGTCTCGGGCGAAGTGAATCCTGCGCTCGCCGCACACGGTGGATTCGTCACGTTCGCAGGACACGACACTGAGGGCACCGCATACTTCACGATGGGTGGAGGGTGCCACGGGTGTTCGATGAGCCGTCAGACAATGCTCGAGGGTGTGCAGACCACGATCTCCGCACAAGTTCCGCAGATCACCAAGGTGCGTGACCTGACGGACCACTCAACCGGCGCGAATCCCTTCTATTCCTGAAGCTGTGATGCCGAAGTGCATGCCGGCGGCCTTCATTGGTCATGGCTCGCCGATGAACGCACTCGAGCACAACCGCTACACCGAGGCATGGCGCGAACTCGGAGCATCGTTGCCGAGGCCAACTGCAGTTCTTGCAATCTCCGCGCACTGGTATGTGAATGCGATCGCGGTGACCGCGATGCCGAATCCTCGAACCATCTACGACTTCAGCGGGTTTCCGCCCGAGCTTCACGCTTTTCCTATCCGGTTCCGGAAGCCCCGATCTCGCGAGGCGCGTGACCGAGCTGCTCGCCGGACATGAGGTGATCTCAGACGACGGCCAGTGGGGAATCGACCACGGCACCTGGTCCGTGCTCTGCCACATTTTCCCGAATGCAGACATCCCCGTCGTGCAGCTGTCGATTGATGCACGGCTGAGCCCTGCCGAACACGTTGCGCTCGGAAAACTCCTCGCACCATTGCGTGAAGAGGGAGTGTTCATCGTCGGGAGCGGAAACATCGTGCACCACCTCGGCCGCATCTCGTGGGGCCGTGAGGGGTTCGGTGAGCCGTGGGCCATCGAGTTCGACGAGGCCGTGAAGACACTTGCGGAGGGAACGTCTCCCGCGAGAGTCATCGAGACGCTCGACCGATCGGATGCGCATCTGTCGGTGCCGACGCCCGAACATTTCCTTCCCGTCGCCTACATCGCAGGTCTGGCAGAGGTCGCGGGTGTCCCATTGCGCACGTTCGTCGACGGGTGCGAGATGGGATCGCTGTCGATGCGTTCGTTCGTGCTCGCCGATTAGGCGAACGTCGTCAACGCGCGAACTTCCTCGAAGATCGAATCGAGGAGTGCAAACACATCGCCTGCCGCCACCAGCTTCGTGTGGTCGCCGGTGAACGTGACGTGACCGAGCAGGATTGCCTCGTCGGGAGACATGGTGTCGTTGTTGACCGCGAGAGCGGTCTCCCATGATTCGCTGAAGCGAACGTCCTCGGGGGAGGCGACGCCCTGCGAGAAGGTTGCGCGACCGTTGCCGACCTGGAAGTTGTAGGTGACGTCGCCGAAGGGCGTGCCGGTCACGACTTGGGTGATGCCGACCGCGTGGCTCTGGCGAGTTCCTGAATTTCCTTCGAGCTCGAGACGCGACTACCGACTGCTTCGATCCATTCGGTGCTGAGGTATCGGACGTTCGACACGTCAGCACCGAATGATTCTGGAAGAAGTGGTCAGGCGGCGACCATGCTCGCGGCCTTGCGGCGCGAGAATGCGATAGCGACGACGAGGATCGCGAGCGAGACGCCCGAGATCGTCAGGCGTGCTGCGTCGTTGTCCTTCAAGTTGATGATCGCGGGGAGGATCAACAGCGCCACCAGGTTCATCACCTTGATCAGCGGGTTGAGCGCCGGGCCTGCGGTGTCCTTGAATGGGTCACCGACGGTGTCACCGATGACGGCTGCCTTGTGTGCGTCGGAGCCCTTGCCACCGTGGTGACCGTCTTCGATGTACTTCTTGGCGTTGTCCCACGCACCACCTGCGTTGCTCAGGTAGTTGGCCATCAACTGGCCGGTGAGGATCACGGCGGCGAGGAAGCCGCCGAGTGCCGCGTACCCGATGCCGAAGCCGACGATGACCGGGGTCAAGATGGCGAGCAGCGCGGGCGTGGTGAGCTCACGCAGTGAAGCGGCGGTGCAGATGTCGATGACCGGTGCGTAGTCAGGCTTCTTGGTGCCGGCCATGATGCCGCCATCCTTGAACTGGTTGCGCACTTCCTGCACGACGACGCCCGCGGTGCGACCCACCGCACGGATGGCGAGTGCCGAGAACATGAACGCGATTGAACCACCGATGAGGAGACCGATGAAGGTCTTCACGTCGGCGACGTTGATTTGCGTCTCAGCAGCACGAAAAATGGCGTCACCTTTGAGAAGCGCGCCAGTTTCATCCTTCAAACCGAGTTGACCAGCGATCGTCTCGATGTACGAGGCGAAGAGCGCGACTGCTGCGATGACTGCCGATCCGATGGCGAAGCCCTTGGTCACGGCCTTGGTGGTGTTGCCCACTGCATCGAGGCCGACCATGATCTTGCGTGGCTCACCCTCGAACTCTCCGGCCATTTCCGCGATGCCCGCGGCGTTGTCGGAGACCGGACCGAAGGTGTCTTCGGAGACGATGACACCGGTGGTGGCGAGCATTCCCATGCCGCACAACGCGACGAGGTAGAGCGAGAACTGGATGTTGCCGCCGCCCATCCACAGCGTTGCACCGAGCGCGATGGCGATGCACACGATGGCATACACGGAAGACTCGAGACCTGCAGAGGTTCCCGACAACACGACGGTTGCCGGACCGGTCTCTGCCGACTCGGCGATTTCTTCGACCGGGCCGTATTCGGTTCCCGTGAAGTACTCGGTCAGGCGGCTGAGCACCTGGGCGAGGATGAGACCGACGACGACGGCACCGAAGACGCGCCAGCCGACTCCCGACATCGAGATGATCGAACCGTCGTGGCCTGCATCACCCTTCGACGGGTTGCCGACGTAATACAACGCGAGTGCGAGCGTGCCGATCACGGTGATGATTCCTGCGGTGAGGAAGCCGCGGTTGATTGGCTTCAACGCGTTCGTCTCGCCGTCCTTCGCGCGCACGGCGAAGACGCCGGCGATCGAGGCGAGCACGCCGACGGCGCGGGCGGCCAAGGGGAACACGAGACCGAGTGCCGGGTTCAGACCGATCGAGGAGAACGCAGCGACGCCCAAGATGATCGAGGCGACGAGCGTTACTTCGTAGCTTTCGAAGAGGTCGGCGGCCATGCCTGCGCAGTCACCGACGTTGTCGCCCACGTTGTCGGCGATCGTCGCGGGGTTGCGCGGGTCGTCTTCTGGGATTCCCGCCTCGACCTTGCCGACCAAGTCGGCGCCGACGTCAGCGGCCTTGGTGAAGATGCCGCCACCGACGCGCAAGAAGAGCGCGAGGAGCGATCCACCGAAGCCGAAGCCGACGAGCATCGCCGATGAGGTGTTCTGGAAGATCGCGATGATCGCGGTTGCACCCAGGAGTCCGAGACCGACGGTGAACATTCCGGCCACACCACCAGTGCGGAATGCGACCTCGAGGGCACGCTTCATCGAACCTTGGCGTGCAGCGGCTGCGGTGCGCACGTTGCCGCGCGTCGCGAGCGTCATGCCGATGTAACCGGTGAGGCCAGATGCCACGCAACCGAGCACGAAGGCGATCGTGCGGTACGCGCCCGACTGGACGAAGGAGAGTGCTTCGACGTCACCGGGCTTTTCGATTGCGACCGACGTGAAGAACACGATGGCGCCGACCGGAATGAGGATCCAGCCGATGGTCTTGAACTGACGCTTGAGGTAGGCCCATGCGCCTTCCTGGATCGCGCGAGCGATCTCCTGCATGCGGGGCGTGCCCTCGTCTTGCTTGAGGACTTGGACGACGAGCGCCCAGCCGACGAGGAGGGCGAGGATGGCGGCCGCTCCCGAAAGTCCGAGGATTGCCCACTCACCGCCCTTCAGGGTGAAGCTTTGCCAGCCGCCTTCTGCTGCGAGTAGTGACGTCACGTGTGATTTCTCCGATGGTTGCTGGGGCGCGCAAGAGGCAACCCCATGGATGGTGTCTTGGAAAGTGTAGAGAATCTGCGGGTGCCCGAGCGAAATGCCCCGGGGCGCTCCAGCCCCAGACCGTCATTCCGAGCCACCGATGAGACGAGGTTCACGCGGCGGGGAGTCACCCCTGCCTCTGCATGGGTTGTAGGCCGCCCCAGCCCCAGAACTAGCGTGAAACACACCATATGAATTCGACGATCAATTCGACAGGTCTGCGACGCGGCCCAGTGTCCGCAACCGCGGTCAAGTCCCGTCGTCGTCGACCATTCTTCCTTGACCTCTATTCGACGGCCGTGGGCAAGAAGTACGTCATGGCAATCACGGGCCTTGCGATGATCGGTTTCGTCGTCTTCCACATGATCGGGAACCTGAAGATGTACCTCGGTCAGGCAGACCTCGACACTACGCCGAGTTCCTGAA